>DASQJC010000077.1:0-2041 GCA_035631255.1 Candidatus Eremiobacteraceae bacterium
CCGCGGCGGTCGAGCTGAGGCTCGACCGCTACAAGCCGAGCTTCGCTCGGCCTACTACATCCTCGTTAGAGAAGGCCGGCTGCGCGCTTGAGGGTGACGAGCGCGGATTGGACACCCGCCTGCGCCGTCACGTATTGCGTCTTCGCTTGCGTGTCGGCGAGCAACGCGTCGGACAGCTCGAGCGACGTTCCGACGCCTGCCTGGAAGCGGATGCGGGTCACGCGCAGATCTTCCGCCGCAGATGATTGCGCGGAACGCGCTGCCACGAGCTGTGCCTGCGCGGCGACGTAGTTGAGATACGCCTGACGCGCTTCGAGATCGACGCCGTTCTGCAGCTGCTTCAAGTTGATCTGCGCCTTGTCGACTTCGGCTTGCGCTTGCGCGACTTCGCCGTGCGTCATCCCGCCGTCGAACAGCTTCCACGTGATGCTGAGCGTCTCCGAGAGCTGCGGCTGCTTGATGTTCTCGAAGTTCGGCGTCAGTCCGGCGTTTTGGACCTGAAGGGCGAGCGTCGGCAACGTGCCTGCCCGCGCGGCCTTCACGGTGTCGGCCGCGATCGTCACGGCGTCTTGCGATGACGCGAGTTCCGGCCGCTTCGCGCGCGCGTCTTCGAGGATCTCGTCAAGCGAGAACGCCGGCACTGCGGCGTTGAGATTCTCGGTCGGCTGGATGCTGCTCCCGAGATCGATGTTGAGCGTGTTCGCGAGATCGGCATTCGCGAGCGCCGCGTCGTTGTCGGCCTGGACCGCCGACACTTGCGCGTTCGCGAGCGTCACCTGCTCGCGCAGCACATCGGCGCGCGCCGCGGTCCCCGCGTTGAACTGCTGCTCGGCGAGCTTCTCGTCGTCACGCGCGACGACGACCGCCTTGTCGGCGATGGTAGCGCGCTGTTGTGCGGCGAGCAATCCGAAATATTTCGTCGTCGTGTCGTTGATGACGTCGGCGCGAGTCGCCGCGACGCCGTCTTGCGCCGACGCGAATCCGGCCGCCGCTTCGCCGATCTCGGCTTCTACCGCGCCGCCGGTGTAGATCGCCCATTGGATCGTCTCGGAGATGCTGCTATAATTCGTCGCCGAGATCGGGAACGAGACAGGCCCTTTGGGAGATGGGAAGTTGAACGCACCGGCGCTCTGCGTGTGCTGGCGAGACGCCGCAGCGGTGAGCGACGGGATTTTCCCGGCACTCGCTGCGACGACGCGAGCTGCCGCGGCCTTTTGATCCGCCAGCGCTGCCTGATACGTCAGGTTGTTCGTCGAGGCGAGCGACAACGCATCGGCGAGCGTCATGCGGACGACGGGCCCCTTCGATCCGGCCGTCGCTGACGACGTCGGCATCGAGGCAGGCGTCGCCGGTGCAGCGGGCGATGAACTTGGCGCGGGCGCGGCGTGTGCGGCGGCAAGAGCGAGGTCTGGGCGTGCGGCGGCGGTCAAGCCGGTCGCGATGAGCGCAACGGCTAAAGCAACGCGCATTCGGGCGATCTCCCTATCGTCGTGTGAAAGGCTCAGGCGGCGACTCGAGCCGGCGGTCCGAGCTTGAACACTCTGGCGAGCGCAGTGACTTCGAGAACTCGCCGGATCCGCGGGTTCGTCGTCTCGACGCGGATGTCGCCTCCGTGCTCTCGCGCCCTTCGAAGCGCGACGATGAGCGATGCGAGACCGGATGAGTCGAGGAATCCGACCCGATCGAGATCGATCGTCATGTCGAGACGCCCTGCCGCGATGTGCGCTTCCAGGGCGCGGCGCACCACCCTCGCCCCGTCCGCGTCGAGATCTCCGGCAAGTTCGAGATGGAGAGCGCGCGGGTCCGAAGCTGTCTGCGAATCTATTCTCAAGGCCATTGCCCTGCTGGGCCTCCGGTTATGGGTTCTTTACGGCGGTTGAATGTTTACCGACGTATTGTTAAGCGCTTGACTTTCTCCTTCAATACTAATGGAATGTCCCCCAAACGAGGACAAGCACGCCAATAGCGCATGGCCGCGGCGGTCGAGATAAATCTCGACCGCTCCCAATTTCATGTTTGTCGACCCGGAAAAATCAAAAGA
>DASQJC010000078.1:0-2904 GCA_035631255.1 Candidatus Eremiobacteraceae bacterium
CGCAGACTAGAACTGCACCCTCGATTGCTGAGAAAACGCTTTCATGAAAACTAAAAAGTCACGCGCTTGGCCAAACCGCTTTGATTTCACCTAGCGGTTGATGTATGGTAGATGCTAGTAACTTTTCTTTGGGGAGTGCCATCATGCACATGCGGATCCGGACCCTCTCGCGGCTAGCGTTTGTCATCGCCGCGGTTATCGTTAGTTCGTGCTCGGCCGGACAAGCGCCGGTCCAGAGCGCCGCGCCGGGGTCGCCGGTTCTCGGCCCGGGCCTCAACTTGGTTCAGCCGTTCTCGGCGCAACGCACATCCGGCGCCAATTTCACTCAGCCGGCGCTCATCGCGACGGACGGCGATACGGGCACGCTCGAGGCCTGGCCGCTTCACATCGGCGGCAGCGATAGCCCGCAGGCGATCTCGCCGAACCTCGGCATCGCGTTCGACGACTTGGCCGCCAACGGCAACGTCGTGGCGATCGCGGCGAGCAACCAGGGCGTCATACTGTACAACGTCGCGACCGGTGCAAAGACGACGCTTCCCGATCCGTTCGGATCGGCGGACGGCATCACCATCGACAAGAACCAGAACATCTACATCGGGAATTCGGTGCAGCCGACCAACTCGATCGTCATGTACCCGGCACACGACCGCCAGCATCCGCGCGATCTGACCGGTTGCGGGTTCATCAATCTCGTCGGCGATGTCGCCGCCGATAACGAGGGCGACGTCTTCGCCGCCGTGTTCACCCAAAAGTTCGCGGCGCGCGTCATCGAGTTGCCGAATGGTCCGAATGGTCCGGATCCCAAGCAATGCGTTCCCGTCGATATCAAACCGTCGCAGGCATACGCGGGAATCGTCATCGATCCGAAGACCGACGATCTTTTGACGCTTGACAATCCCGATGAGTGCGCCGGCGGGCTCGAAGGCCGCATGGTCATCTATCCGAAGCCGTATTCGAAGTCGACGGGCATCGTGCGCGACTTGGCCGCGAACTGTTCGGGAGGGATCAAGCTCAGTGCCGACTCCTCGAAGGTGTTCATCGGCGATGAGGACGTCAGCGGAAGCTTCTCCTACGTCGACCAGCGGAGCTTCCCAGGTGGGCACATCGAAGGATCGTACATGAACGGCCAAGCCGGCGGCTTCACGACGATTCCAAACACGCTGCCGAACTAGGTAGGTCCTCCAACAAAGCAAGACCGCGGCGGTCGACCGTAAAGGTCGACCGCTCCATTTTTTGGTTGATTTTTCTCGCAAGGCGGCACACGTCAAGGGTCGAAATCGAGCCAAGTCATGGCGGATTTCAACAGACTCACCGAGCGCGCCCAAGCCGCTGTCATCGGCGCGCAGAAGATCGCGCAAGATCACAGCGCCCCCGAGATCGACTCCGAGCACCTGCTTCTCGCGCTCCTCTCCGACGACGAAGGCGTTCCCGCCGTCGTCCTCCGGCAGATGGGCATCAACGTCGCGTCGCTCGTGACGCGTCTCCAAGCGACTATCGACGCGCGTCCGAAGGTCTACGGCGGCGGCGAACCACGCATCGGGCGAGAGATGAACGACGTCCTCACTCGAGCGGGCGACGAAGCGCTCACGTTCAAGGACGACTACATCTCGACCGAACATCTGCTGCTCGCCATCGCCGACACGAAAGGCAAGTCCGAAGCGGCCGCCTTGCTCAAAGGCGCCGGCGCGACGAAGGATTCGATCCTCAAAGCGCTCGCAACGGTTCGCGGCAGTCAGCGCATCACGGATCAGAACCCCGAGGGGAAATATCAATCGCTCGAGCGCTACGGCCGCGACCTCACTCAGCTCGCTCGGCAGAACAAGGTCGACCCCGTCATCGGACGAGACGATGAGATCCGCCGCGTCATCCAAGTGCTGTCGCGACGGACGAAGAACAATCCGGTGCTCATCGGCGAACCGGGCGTCGGCAAGACCGCGATCGTCGAAGGCCTCGCGCTGCGCATCGTCCGCGGCGATGTTCCCGAAGGCCTGCGCGACCGGCGTATCATCGCGCTCGATCTTGGAGCGCTCATCGCCGGCGCGAAGTATCGCGGCGAGTTCGAGGATCGGCTCAAAGCGGTTCTCAAAGAGATCGCTCAGAGCCAAGGCGAGATCATCCTTTTCATCGATGAACTCCACACGGTCGTCGGTGCGGGCGCGGCCGAAGGTGCGATGGACGCGTCGAACATGCTCAAGCCGATGCTCGCGCGCGGGGAGCTCCATACGATCGGCGCGACGACGCTCGACGAGTATCGCAAGTACATCGAAAAAGATGCCGCGCTCGAGCGGCGCTTCCAAGTCGTCATGGTCGGCGAGCCGAGCGTCGAAGACACGATCTCGATCTTGCGCGGATTGCGCGAGCGTTACGAAGTCCACCACCGCGTGAAGATCAAGGACTCGGCACTCGTCGCGGCGGCGGTCCTCTCGAACCGCTACATCGCCGATCGGTTTCTGCCGGACAAGGCGATCGATCTCGTCGACGAGGCGGCGAGCAAACTCCGCATGGAGATGGACTCGATGCCGGTCGAGCTCGATGAGGTCGAGCGTCGACGCATGCAGCTCGAGATCGAACGGGTCGCGCTCCAAAAGGAAACGGACGACGCGTCGAAGCGCCGCCTCAAAGACCTCGAAAAAGAGCTGGCGGATCTCAAAGAACAAGCGGATCGGCTGCGCGCGCGCTGGCAGGCGGAGAAGAGCGCGATCGGCGAGGTGAGCGCGATCAAGGCGAAGCTCGAAAGCGCGAAAGCAGACTTGCAGCGCGCAAAGGACAGTCTCGACTACGCGCGCGCGTCGGAGCTCGAATACGGCGTCATCCCCGGGCTCCAAAAGCAGATGGATGCCGTCGAATCGCGTCTGTCCGATGACGACAAAGCCGGCAAGATGTTCAAGGAAGAAGTCGACGAGC
>DASQJC010000079.1:0-8842 GCA_035631255.1 Candidatus Eremiobacteraceae bacterium
AGAGCATGATCCCGCACTTCCAACAGCAGGCGACGCCGCCGCCGCAAAAAGTGACCGTCCAGACGCTCATCAAGCCGCCGCCCAAACCCACACCGCCGCCGAAGCCGACGCCCACGCCGACGCCGCCTCCGCCGCCGAAGAACACGCCGCCGCCGGTGAACCTGAAGCTGCACGTCGTGCAAAGCCACAGCAGCAGCAACAGCGGTGGCCCAGCCGAGCAAGCATACACGCCGCCGCCGGTCGGCAACGCGAACGGTGTGCCGACAGCGATGCCGTCGGCCGCGTCGACCGCTCCGCCTGCGACGGCACCGCCGACGCCGTCGGGTCCCGTCGAAGCGACCGACGCCGACTTCATCAATAAGGTTTCGCCGGATTATCCGGACATGGCCAAGGAAGAGAATATCCAAGGCGATGTCACGGTGCGAATCACGGTGGGGCCGACCGGAGCCGTTCTCGCTGCGGTGATCCAAGAGTCATCGGGCAATCCGTTGCTCGACCAAGCCGCGCTCAAAGCTGCGAAAGACTCGACGTTCAAACCGCCGACCTATAACGGGGTGGCCGTGCAGCGCGACTATCTGATCATCTATACGTTCAGCCTCGACCAATAACGGCTGGACGAAAATAGAAACGATGGAGCGGTCGACCTTCATGGTCGACCGCTTCGTTCTTATGTAGTAGGCCGAGCGAAGCTCGGCTTTTTTAGTGTGGTATGCCGAGCGAAGCTCGGCAGCCGACCTTCGGTCGGCCTACTACATTCGCTCCTTAGATCCTGAACTGAACCATTGCCGCTTCAAGCGCGACTCAGAAGTAAGATGACATCGGCAGCCGCTCGGGTAGACGACGGCGTGATGGCGGAGATCAACATCACGCCATTCACCGACGTGCTTCTCGTGCTCATCATCATCTTCATGATCCTCGCCGCGATCGCTACGCCGCCGGGATTTCAAAAAGAACTCCTGGGGCACATCCGCAGCACACCGGCGACCATCGAACCGAATAAAGTCATCGACGTCATCGTCACGCGGGGCGGCGAGATTTACATCGACGATGTCGCGACGACCGACAACGGTCTCTCTGCGGCGATCGCGAACGCCGTCGAAGCGCACAAGGCGGCGCATCTATCGACCCACATCGCGATCGTCGCCGACGCAGACGCGAAGTACGACACCATAATAAGGATACTCGACGCTGGACGACAGGCGGGCGATGATGACGTCGGATTCGTCACGCGCTAAATGCGTCGCGGCTGACCCTCCTATGAACCCGCGTGGCGACTTACGGCCCTGTGGAAGTTGGGCCGCCCGCATCGTCGCCCCCTAGGAAAAACGTCGGTTTTACGCTCGTCCACTCCGCGCGCCCCTGTAAATGCACAGGAAAGTGCGTGCCCGGATTAGGAAAGGGCCCCTCGAAACACACTATCGATAGATGGCGCGGGCGCATGTCGGTCCGCGTTTCTCGCATAGTGACAGGGGTGCACGATTGGATAACGCGTACGTCCATGCTATTGTCTTAGGCATCATCCAGGGTGTCGCCGAGCTGTTTCCGGTGAGCAGCGCGGGTCACACGCTCATCATCTCCTCGCTCCTCGGTTGGAAGCCGCCGAGCCTGCCGTTCGTCGTCATGCTCCACCTCGGCACGTTCATCGCGGTGCTTCTCTTCTTCGCGAAAGACTATTGGACGCTCATCGTCGGCTTTTTCACCGGCTTCCGCGACAAGTTCATGAAGGCCGACCAACGACTGTCGCTGCTCATCATCGCCGGCACGATTCCGCTCTTCCTCATCGGCAAAGCGGGCGAGCCGGTCTTCGACTATCTCTTCGGCCTCCCGATCTTCGCTGCGTCCTTCTTGCTCCTGACCGGACTCGCGCTCTTCCTCATCGAGCGGATGCAGCAGCGGCCAGTCGAGGAATTCGACACCGCAGCCGAGCATGCCGAACTCAATCCGACATCATCGCGCATGTACTTCCCGGAAGTGCGCCGGCCCGACGATTTCCCCGGCGCGGCCGGCTTGTCGTGGGTGAAAGCGATCCTCGTAGGACTCAGCCAGGTCGGCGGCTTGTTCCCCGGCGGTTCGCGCAGCGGCTTCTCGATAGCGGCGGGAATGTGGGCTGGACTCACGCGCGAACAGGCTGCGCGCTTCTCGTTCTTGCTCGCCGGTCCGGCGATCTTGGGCGCGAGCGCGTTCGAACTGCTGCGCATCCTCAAGCCCGAACCGTGCGATCCCACGGTGACGACGGAACTCCACGGCGTAGCGAATCTGTGCGCGCCGCCCGAACCGAATCTCGTCATCATCACGGGCTTCGTCGTCGCGTTCGTCACCGGCTTGTTCGCGATCCGCTTCTTCATGCGCTACGTCAACGATCACAAACTGACGCCGTTCGCATACTACTGCTGGGCGTTCGGTCTCGTGACGCTGGGGATACTGCTCAGCCGGTTACACGGCGGCTGATCGCCGTCCTAACGCGGTTCGTCAGCGCCCGATAGGGCAACCGTTCGTCGTGCGGTAACTATTTCGCCGTGAAGGCGAAGTTATCGCACGTGCGTCCGGATGGTTCGGTGAGCATGGTCGACGTCGGCGCGAAGCGCGCGACGCAGCGCGAAGCATCGGCGCAGGCGATCGTGCGCATGAACGCCGCCGCGCATCGCGCTTTGAAATCCGGCGATCTGAAGAAGGGCGATGCGCTCGCGACCGCGCGCATCGCCGGCATCATGGCCGCGAAGAAGACGGCGAGCCTCATCCCGCTTTGCCACCCGCTCGCACTGACGTACATCGACGTCGACATCGTACTGCGCGGCTCCAATACGGCGACCGTGACGTGCAGCGCACGGTGCACCGGTCCGACCGGTGTCGAAATGGAAGCGATGACGGGTGCGTGCGTCGCGGCCCTCACCATCTACGACATGTGCAAAGCGCTCGATCGCGGGATCGTGATCGAATCTGTCAAGCTGCTCGCGAAATCGGGCGGCCGCAGCGGCGCGTATCGGGCCTGATACATCACCGATGCGCTTCGCTCTCCTCGTCCTTTCCGACAAAGCCGCCGCCGGAGTCCGCGATGACGGATGCCTACCCGTCATGGAATCAGGTCTTCCGAACGGCTCTCAAGTCGTCGCGCGCGAGATCGTCGCCGACGATCGGGCGCTCATCGAGAAGCGATTGCGCACGTGGTGCGACTCGGGCGACGTCGACTGCATCCTCACGTCGGGCGGCACCGGATTGAGCGCGCGCGATCTGACGCCTCAAGCCACGCTCGCGATCATGGATTACGAAGTGCCCGGCATCGCGGAAGCTATGCGCGCCGCGAGCATGCCGGCGGTGCCGACCGCGATGCTTTCGCGAGCAGTGGCGGCAGTTCGGCGCAAGACGCTCATCGTCAATCTTCCGGGCAGTCCGCGCGGCGTTCGCGAGACGCTCGGCGTTATCACCGGCGTTCTGCCGCACGCGATCGGTCTTCTCGCCGGCGAAGTCGGCGAGCACGCGGCGGGGTCTTGATCGCGATGGACTTCGCATCCGCCGTCAAGTTCCTCCAGACGACGACGAACGAGTCGGCGTCGCGGCGTCATCCCGGACGGCTCGATCGGATGCGCGAGCTGCTCGCGCTCATCGGGAATCCGGAGAACGCATTCAAGTCGATCCACGTCGGCGGAACGTCGGGCAAAGGATCGACGGCGACGATGGCGTCGGCGATGCTGCAATCGGCCGGCTTCAAAGTCGGCCTGCACACGAAACCGCACCTGCGCTCGGTCACCGAACGCGCGTGTATCGGCGGCGCGCCGGTGAGCGAAGAGCGCTTCGCGGCGATCATCGAAGAGATGATGCCGGCCGTCCGCGAGATGGAGGTCGGGCCACACGGGCCGCCATCATATTTCGAACTGCTCGTCGCGCTCGCGTTCAAACTTTTCGCGCATGAGAAGGTCGATTGCGCGGTCGTCGAGGTCGGGATCGGCGGCCGGCTCGATGGAACGAACGTCTTGACGCCACTCGTGAGCGTCTTGACGAACGTCGGCACCGATCACGCCGACGTGCTCGGCGACACGGTCGAAGAGATCGCCGCCGACAAGTCGGGCATCATCAAGAAAGGCGTGCCGGTGGTGACGGCGGCCGAACATCCAGGGGCTTTGCGCGTCATCGAAGAGGCGGCTTTGCGGATGCACGCGCCACTCACTCGAGTCCAAGCCGTCGCGACGATCGGTTCCGAACCGCACGGCGCCTACGATCAGCGCGCCGACATTCGCACGGAGCGCGCGGCGTACTCATTCACGATGCCGCTGCTCGGCGAATTTCAAGTGCTCAACGCTGCGACGGCGATCGTCGCGCTCGAAAAGCTCGCCGATGTGTTGCCCGTTAGTGCTTCGCAGATCGAGCACGCGATGTCGACGGTCGCGCTTCCCGGCCGCATGGAGTTCTATCCATCGCGACCGGCTTTGCTGTTCGACGTCGCGCACAACGCCGAGAAAGCTGAAGCGCTGCGCGCGGGCCTGCTGCGCCACTTCCCCCATAAGCGCTACACGTTCGTCGTCGCAGTCGCTGAGGGCAAGGCGTCGCGCGAGATGCTCGCGACGTGGTCGACGCTGCCTGCGCATTTCATCTTCACGACGTTCGACGTTGCGCATCGCGAAGCGATGCTGCCGCATCACCTCGCGCTGACGGCCGAAACGTCCGGCATGAGCGCCCGCGCCATCGACGATCCGGTAGAAGCGCTTACCGTCGCGCGACGCATGGCCGGTGCGGACGACCTCGTCGTCGTGACGGGCTCGACGTTCCTTGTCGCGCGGTTGCGGGAATGGTTCGCTCGCAACGTCGCCGGCGGGAGCCACGCACGTGCGTAAAATCCGCGCGTTCGAGCTCGATCCCATGATGATCCGCGGCCGCGAGTTCCGCTGGGGAACACGGACGTTCGTCATGGGCATCATCAACGTGACGCCCGACTCGTTTTCGGGCGACGGTCTCGGCGGCGACATCGATGGCGCCGTGCAAAGGGCGCGATCGTTCGCCGCGGCCGGCGCCGACATCATCGACGTCGGGGGCGAATCGACGCGACCCGGTCACGAACCCGTGCTCGAAGACGAAGAAGCGGCGCGCGTCATCCCGGCGCTCGCAGCGATCCGGGCCGCCGTCGACCTTCCTATTTCGATCGACACGTTTAAGCCCGCGATCGCGTCGGCGGCGCTCGCCGCCGGAGCCGACATGATCAACTGCGTGTGGGGAGCAGTGCCGGGAATCGTCGACGTCGCGGTTCGCGCTGCCGTGCCGCTCGTCGTCATGCACAACCGTAACTCGACCGACTACGAAGGCGACTGCGTCGACGAGATCGTGGAATCGCTCGGGCGCTCCGCAGAAGAAGCGCGTCGGGCGGGCGTCGAGCGCATCATCATCGACCCAGGTATCGGCTTCGGGAAGACCGGGGATCAAAACGTCGAGGTGCTCGGGCGGCTCAACGAGTTCGTCGAGCATCTGCCGTATCCGCTGCTCGTCGGCACGTCGCGCAAGTCGTTCATCGGCAAGATCACGGGATTGCCGGTGGAGGAGCGCGCGTTCGGAACCGCCGCTTCGATCGCGCTCGCGATCCGCGCCGGCGCCGACATCGTGCGGATTCACGACGTCGAGAAGCTCATGGCGACCATCGATGTCGCCGACGCGATCTGCAGAGTCGGTTCGGGGCGCAGCGTGCGGCCCGCGGCGCCGGATCCGTCTGCATCCGCCACTAAGAAGCCATGAGCGACGCGATCCGTCTTCGCCGCATGCGTTTTTGGGGCCGCCACGGCGTCACCGAAGGGGAGCGCGCGAACCCGCAAGAGATCGAGCTCGATGCGGAGCTTATCGTCGACCTATCGCGGGCGGAGCAGTCGGACCGGCTTGAAGACACGGTCGATTATCACGCGGCGTATCGGGCATGCGAACGAATCGTCACGGAGCGATCCTTCACGCTTTTAGAAGCGCTTGCCGACGAATGCCTTTTGGCGCTGATGCGCGATCCACGCGTCGAGCGCGCAACGGTCCGCGTCCGCAAACCTGGCTTGCTCGACGGTGCGACACCTGAAGTCGAGGTCTCACGCGCGCGTTCGCGTGGCTAGAGCGTACGTCGGCGTCGGATCAAATCTCGGAGATTCTGCGGGCATCGTGCGTGCCGCATTCGATCGGTTGCGATCGCTCGGCACCAGCTTTATAAACTCCGACCTCTATCTCACGGAGCCGTGGGGCGTCGAAGAACAACCCGCGTTCATAAACGCGGTCGTCGCATTTGATACCGATCTGGGCGCGCGCGAGTTGCTGTCGCGACTGCAGAAGATCGAAGGCGAGTTCGGTCGCGAACGCCTCGAACGCTGGGGACCGCGCACGCTCGACCTCGACCTCCTCATGCTCGGCGATGCTCAGATCGACGAGCCGGATCTCAAAGTGCCGCACGAGCAGCTAGCATCACGCGCGTTCGTCTTGGCGCCGCTTGCGGAGATCGCGCCGAACGCCGTGCTGAACGGTCGAACGGCCGCCGACTTGCTCCTGTCGCTCACGCCGCAAGAACGACGCGGCGTCATCAGACTTGCGGGCACCGCCGACCTCGTGCCGCCGCCGCGCGTCGATTACGATGCGCCCGGCGGAGCGGGCGAGAGCTACGACACATTGCGGCCGTTTTCAAAATTCGACCAAGCGGTGCTCGATGCGGCCGTCGAAGCGGCGCAGGTCGCGAAGGGTGATCGGGTCCTCGACGTCGGCTGCGGCACCGGCCGCTTTTCCGAGCGGCTTCGCGAGCTCGGGTTTCGTGTGACCGGCTACGATCCGAGCGAGACGATGCTAGCGGCCGCGCGCGAGCGAGCCGCGGCCGACCATTCGACCTCGCACTTGCTGCCGATCAACTACGTGCAAGGCGACGCGAACGAATCGTTGCCGAAGGGCCCGTTCGAAGCGATCACCGCCTTCTATTGCATCCACTATATCGATGTCAAACCGTTCGCACGGCGCGCTCTGAGTGAGCTCTCGGATGACGGCATCCTTGCGATTGCGACGTTCCCGCATCGCCATTTCGCCGAAGTCATCTACGCGCGCTACTTTCCGTCACTCCCGGCGATCGACATGGCGCGCTTTCCCAGCGCGCAGATGCTCGCCGAAGACCTGGAAGAGGCGGGCTTCGAGGACATAGCGTTGCGCGACATCCATTTGGTGTTCGAGGATGACCCGCAAACGCTTATAACGCGGATCGAGCGTAAGTTCTTGTCGTCGTTCTTCCTCATACCCGATGACGAGTTCCAGCGCGGGCTCACTCAAATGCGAGAAGATTGGCGCGACTTGTCAAGCGTGCGCCGAGGCGTTCGGGCGATGATCGTTTCCGGCCGACGGTCGAGCTAAAGCTCGACCGCTACAAGGGCGGTCGTTCCAAACGCCGCAAAACGATAGGCCGCTTGGCCATGAGCGGCGAAGCGACGCAACGTGACCAACGAGTCTAACGACCGGATGGATTCGGCGTCGGCCGACCTCATGGAGTTCGTCCAAAACGAGTTGCCCGGGCTATGCGAAGCGTTCGCGGAGACGCCGCTCATGCGGCTGCGCGTCACGACCGCTGAGGGCAGCGTCACGCTCGAAAAAGCGGGCGCGAAATCGTCAGCACCCGACGTCGATGCCGAGCCGCGCAGAGCGTTTCGCTCGCACGACTACCTGCCCGACGCAGAGCCGGGCCGGGCGTTCACGACGATCGCGGCAGACGTCGTCGGGATATTCCATAGCGCGCCCGATATCCCGGATCTAGGCGGAAGCATCGTGACCGATCAAGTGCTCGGGTACATCGAAGCCTTGAAAGTGCGCACGCCGGTGAAGGCCGGCATCGAGGGGCGGCTCGTCGCGCAAGTCGCTGAAGATGGGCAGCCCGTGGACTTCGGAGAAACGCTTTTCGTCATCGACACAGGGCCGGCAGATAGCGTGACTGCGGACTTGTCGGCGGAAGAGCCCGAACCCGAGTTGATGACCGAGCCCCCACGCATCTGATGTTCAACAAAGTATTGATCGCCAATCGAGGCGAGATCGCGCTTCGCATCGTCCGCGCATGTCAGGAGCTCGGCGTCAAGACGGTCGCGATCTTCTCCGAAGCCGATCGCAACTCGCTCCACGTGCGGATGGCCGACGAATCGTATTGCGTCGGGCCGCCGCAGTCTGCGCGTTCGTACCTCAACATTCCGAACATCGTCAGTGCCGCGGAAGTCGCGGGCGTCGACGCGATCCATCCCGGCTACGGATTCCTCTCCGAACGCGAGACGTTCGCCGAGATATGTGCGTCGCACGGTTTCAAGTTCATCGGTCCGCCGGCGGCATCGATCGCGCTCATGGGCGACAAAGCGTCGGCGAAGAAGCGGATGGAAGAAGCCGGCGTTCCCGTCATCCCCGGTTCGGGCATCGTCGACTCGCTGGAAGACGCGAAGTCGTTTTGCCGCACCGTCGGCTATCCGGTGCTCATCAAAGCGACCGCCGGCGGCGGCGGCAAAGGCATGCGCATCGTCGGACGCGAGGCGGATCTCGCCGCCGGTCTCGAGACGGCGAGCGGCGAAGCGCAAGCGGCCTTCGGCGACGGACGTGTCTACGTCGAGAAGCTGCTCGTGCATCCGCGCCACATCGAAGTGCAAGTGCTCGCCGACGAGTTCGGCCACACGATCCACGTCGGCGAACGCGACTGTTCTGTTCAGAAGCCCGGCCATCAGAAGCTGCTCGAAGAAGCGCCGGCGCCTCGCTTGCCGACGGAGGTTCGCGAGAAGCTGTGCGCCGCCGCCGTCCGCGCGACGCGAGCTGCGGAATACGCGAATGCGGGAACGCTCGAGTTCCTAGTCACCGACGACGGCAATTTCTACTTCATGGAAATGAACAC
>DASQJC010000080.1:0-2984 GCA_035631255.1 Candidatus Eremiobacteraceae bacterium
GTTCGTTCCGACGTTCACGGTATGGTCCGTGATTTCGGCGAGCTCGAGCATGGTCGATCCGGACACGGGAGTGAACATCGGCCCCGGCGTGCTGCTGCAGGAAGTAGCGTACAGCCTCGACGGAAGCGCGTTCGGACCCGCGCCGGAGTTCGTCGACTACACCGCGATTCCGCAAGGATCTGCGCTCGGACCGGTACCGATCGACACTCCAAGCACTTGGGCGCCGGGTGGCACGCCCAATCTGATTTACAACACGGTTATTCAAGCGCTCTCCGGCGCCGACGTCGGAGCGCAAGCCGCGTTCATTACCGAAAATCCCGTGCAAGCCCCGGTGGGAAGCCACCCGCTTGCCGTCAACGATGGAGGTGAGGAAGGACACACCGTATCGATTAGTCTCCCCAACATCAGCACAAATGCGCTGAACATTTCGAACATCAGCGTGCTCGACCCGATGATCTCCGGAATTCAAAACATCGGTGGAGTGCCGACCACGGTCGTGCAAGGCATCTCCTCCAGCAATAACGTTCCGGCGAGCTACTCAGAAATCGTGGTCGATGCGGCTCTCCAGCAAATCAACACGGCACGTGCGCAGATCGGTGCGCAGACGGTAGCGTTGCAGCAGGATGCAGACAACGATAACGTCACGATCGTCAACCTTACCGCGTCGTCATCAGACATCCGCGACGCCAATATTGGGGCGACGGTCACCGATTTCACGAAGCAACAGATCCTTACCAACGTTGGTACCAGCGTACTCGCTCAAATGGAAGTCAGTGCAGCTCAGCTGACTGCGCTTCTGTTGAACTCGTTCTCTGGTCTGGGCGCCGCACAAGGCGCGCCGGCGGCGGCGATAGGATAACGGGTGGAGGACAGGCTTTTAACGGACAGATGACCTTCGCATAAGCGCCGCCAGAGTTAACGTCGCGCCGCCAGGTCCTTCGACTACGCGTCCTTCGGACGCTACGCTCAGGATGACAAAGGCGCGGCTAGGGCCCGCCCGCCAAGGATGGCGGCGATGGCCCTAGTGGATCTTTGGTGTATACTCAATTTAAGGACAACCTCGCTAGGTGAGGCGTCCACGCGATACATAGGCCGCTGCCCCGAAACGTCGAGAGACGCCAAGTGGGTACACCAGGCTCCGCCGAGACAAGGCGATGCCTAACGCGGCTGATCTCTCCCCAAGAATACGGAGCGATCTACGAGGCGTGGTGCCAAAGCTTGCCGCGAAAGGGGTATGACGATGGCGTTTACAGAGGGGTTCATCTCGGAGTTGGTCGGGCGCCGCGCGACGATCAACGACCTTCCCATCGGTAAAGTCACCGACTTCCTCGTCAAAAAACCCGACGCAACGTTTCCACAAATCGACGGCCTGGTCGTGAAGACGGCTCAGGGGCCGCGCTTTGCGCCGATCGAGACCGTCGCGGACGTCGATCGCAACGGAACCATCGCGCTCACCATGGCGCCGAAGGATCCGGCTCCGCCCGAAGGCGAGGAGCTGTATCTCGTCGCCGACCTGCTCGACAAGCAAATCGTCGACGTCGACGGCCGCAAAGTCGTGCGCATCAACGACATCGAGGTCGCCAATGCCGGCGGCCGGTTGCGCGTGGTCGCTGCCGACGTCGGCGTTGCGGGACTGCTGCGGCGGCTCGGGTTGCGCTCGTTCGGAAAGCGTTTTACCCCGGCGATTTACAAGCGCGTGCCCCGGGCGATGATTGCATGGGATTCGGTCGCGCCGATTCGCGAGCCGAATCCCTCGCAAGTCCGCCTGTCGGTTACCGAGAGCAAGTTATCGCGGTTGCATCCGTCGGATCTCGCCGAGATCATCGGCGATCTGTCCGCGCGCGAAGCCGTCGCCGTCGTGCAGCAGCTCGACGACGAAACCGCCGCCGACGCGTTCGAGCACCTCGACGCCGAGACGCAAAAGTCGCTCATCGAAGACATCGGGACCGAGCGCGCCGCCGACATCATCGAGGAGATGGACTCCGACGACGCCGCCGACCTCCTTGCCGAGCTGCCGGAAGATCAGCAAACCGAGCTGCTCGCGGAAATGAACGCGTACACCGCCGACGAGCTGCGCGAGCTGGTCAAGTATGCCGAAGACAGCGCCGGCGGATTGATGACGACGGACTACACGTGGATTTATCCGCACCGCACGACCGAGGCGACGATTCGCAAAATTCGCGAGATCGCGCCGACGTCGGAGTTCATCTATTATCTGTACGTGGTCGACAAGGACGACATGCTGCTGGGAACGCTGTCGTTGCGAACGCTGTTGCTGGCGCTGCCGACCGCGTTCATCGACCGCATCATGGACACCGACATCGTCTCGGTGCATCCCGACGCGCCGGCAGTCGACGTCGCGGCGACCATCGCGAAGTACGATCTGCTGGCCGTTCCCGTCGTCGACGACAAGGGCAAGATGCTCGGCATCGTCACCGTGGACGACGCGATCGACGCCATAATGCCGCCCGACGTCGCCAAGAAGCTTCCGCACTTCATGGCGCGTCACCATCATCACGCCGTCGGGGCCTGAGACCGGTGGTCGAGACTCCCCGCCGGCGCTCGTTCGCACGAACGCTGCTCATGGTTGCGGCCGTGCTGGGGCCGGGATTCATCACGGCGTCGGCCGGCAACGACGTCGGCGGCATCGCGCAATATTCTTCTGCCGGCGCCCAGTTCGGCTACAGCCTGATTTGGATCATGGTGCCGCTGGCAATCGCGCTCATCGTCGTACAAGAGATGGCGACGCGTATGGGATGCATCACCGGCAAAGGCCTCGCGTCGCTGATGCGCGAGACGTTCGGCGTTCGCATCTCGTTTCTCGCGATGGCCGCACTCTTTTTCATCAACACGCTGCTCGCCGCGACCGAGTTCGCCGGCATCGCCGCCGCGTCCGAAATTTTCGGCGTTTCGAAGTACATCGCCGTTCCCGGAGCGCTCGTTTTCGTATTTTTGCTCGTCTTGCGTTTGGAGAGCAAAACCGT
>DASQJC010000081.1:0-2317 GCA_035631255.1 Candidatus Eremiobacteraceae bacterium
TGATGATCGTGCGGGCTGCCGAGCGACGATTCCGTTTCCTCACGCAGCCTAACATCGATGCGGACCGCGAGATCGTGCCGGAGATGCGCGGCATCCTCCAGCCGGATGAGGTGGCGCAAAGAGCGGCGGTCATGTACGACGACGACGCCGCACTTGCGACGCAACGACAGGCGCTCGGAAAGCTCTACGCGCACGACGCGGGCGCGTCCGATCGAATGGCTGCCGCAGCGCTTGCCGTTGCGGCGGACGAACGCCTCGAGGTCGCTCTCTGAGATGCCCGAAGCCTCGGTCATCATCGCCACGCGAAACCGCGCGGGCTTGCTCGGCGGGTGTCTCGAGCGTCTGAACGCTCAGACCGCCGCTGGCCGCTTCGACGTCGTCGTCGTCGACAACGGTTCGACAGACGCAACGCCGGCAGTCGTCGATGCGGCAGCGAAGCGCGGCTTGTCGATCCGCAGGATCCACGTCGCCGAACCGAATCGTGGCAAGGCGCGCAACGCAGGCATCGCCACATCGAGCGGCGCGAGCGTGCTGTTCTGCGACGACGACACGCTGCCGCCGCGCGGCTGGGTGCAAGCGCATCTCGACGCGCGCAAGGCGCAGCCGAGAGCCGTCGTCTCGGGGCCCATCATCAACGTCGAAGGCGACGGCGATCTGCCGCCGCCCAACGCCAAGAATTTCTCGCGGGCGTTCTTGTGCACGTGCAACGCGAGTGTCGCGCGCGCGGACCTCGACGCGGTGAGCGGCTTCGACGAACGCTACGACTTATATGGATGGGAAGATACGGATCTCGGCGTCCGGCTGCGCGAAGGCGGCGCAAAGCGTGTCTGGTCGTGGGACGCCTTCATCTATCATGTGAAACCCGCCGCAGCGCAGCCGCTCGAGACGCGCATCGCCCTCGCGATCGAGAAAGGCGAGATGGCCGCACGGTTCATCCGCAAGTCTCCGACCCTCGCGGTGCGGCTTGCCACCGGTGCGTACGCGCTGAACTTCGCCCGTGCGGCGATCGTCGAAGCTTCTCCAATGCGCCGCTGGTACGAGCGGGTCGTCACGGACAAAAGCGCCGCGCGATCGGCGCTCGGCCGATTCGCCGCGGACGCGCTCGTCGATGCGGCGTACCTCGACGCGATGCGCGTCGCGCTCCGTCGTGAACGCTGAGCACCGTCATGGCTGAGCGGAACTTCCTTCTCCTTCGCCTCGACGGCATCGGCGACGCACTCGTCTGCGTGCCTGCTCTCGAAGCGTTGCGGACCGCTTACCCGCACGCGACGTTCGGTGCGCTTTGCTCGCCGCGAAATGCTGCATTGTTCTCGGGAACTCGCATGACGCGCGTGCACGTCCTCTCGAGCGACGAAGATCCCGCCGAACGGGCGCGGGTCGCCACCGAGCTTCGAGCGTCGCATTACACCGACGCGCTGATCGCCACGGAGGAGCCCATAGGATACTCGCTCGGGCTCATGTCGGGTGCTCGCAGGCGCGCCGGCTTCTGGCATCGTTTCGAGAAGCCGCTCAAATCGGTGTGGCAGTTCGCGCACTTGACCGACGCCGTGTATCGTCCGGCAGCGTGGGTCGAAGAACCTGAGCACGAGGTGAATGCGATCCATCGACTTGCGTTGCGTCTCGGCGCTGCCGCGCACCCATCTTCGGACCCGGTGTTGCTCCGACAGTGGCTGAATATCGAACCCGATGCGGGTGCGTCGACAAATGGTGCGCTTGCGCTCCAAGTCGCGCGCAAATGGTTCGAGCTCGGATGGGATGCGCGGGCGCTTGCGCGTATGACGATCGCAGCGCTCGAGGCGTCGTCGCTGCAGCGGTGCGTGTTGCTCGCCGGTCCGGACGACGCGGGGCACGCACGCGCGGTCCTGGAAGCACTGCCCGCACAGCAGCGTGACGGCGGTACGACCCGTTCGGTCGAGACGTCCACGCTAAGCCGGTGGTTGGGCGCCATCGGTTCGGCACGAGCGCTGCTCACCCCAGACACCGGCGCGGCCCACGCCGCCGGCATGCTCGGAGTTCCCGTGGTCGACGTCTTCGGACCCGTTCGCTTTCAGCAACTCTCGCGCCAGTGGCGACCGTGGGCAGCGCCGGCGCGCTGTCTCGTGCAGCCGGAGAACGCCACGCAAGACGCTGCGCACGAGTTCGGCGAGGCGGTCGGCATCGCGCTCCGCGATTTGCTCGCGCCTCACGAGGTCGTGTCCTGACGTCGAACGCAGTCTCGAACGCCGTCGCGATCTGCTCGGGTGGTGGCATCGGCGACCTACTCGCCGCGACGCCCGCGATACACGCCTTGTCGCGACACTTCGGCGGGCCGCTTTCG
>DASQJC010000082.1:0-5502 GCA_035631255.1 Candidatus Eremiobacteraceae bacterium
TTCTGGACACGCTTCGGGTCGAAGCTCGTCGTCGCTGCCGCCGCGCTCGCGCTCGCCGGAGCGTTCGGCGCTCAGACGTATCGCATCGCCGCGGAGAACTATCGGCTCCACGTACAAGTGGACGACGTCGAGCATCGCAACGCTGCGCTGACCGCCGATGCGGCGCGCATGCAAAAGCAGATCGTCTTGCTTCACGACCCAGATTATCTCGTGCCGCTCATCCACGAACAGCTCGGGCTCGTGAAGCCGCACGAAGTCTTCATCGTCGTCTCGCCGACGGCGCCGCAGCAGAAATAGATCGTGATCGTCCGCGGAACCATCCTGCACTGCAGCCGTTTCGGCGCGGTCGTGCGGCTTGAAGACGGGCGGCTCGCGTTGTATCCGTCGGATGGGCCTGGAATGGCGGCCGTGCGGCGAGCTTCGTCAGGCGGTAGGCGACCGCAATTCCCATTCGACGTCGACAGTGCATCGGCGCGGCGCGTTCGTCTATCGCTCGCTCCATCGACGTCCGAGGTCGACGACAAGCCGCGTCAGGTCGACGCTCCCGCGTCGTCGTCGCTCGAGCAGAAGATCATCGACTATCTGCGCCAGACGGCAGAGTGGGACCCGCGCGCGTCGCAAGCGCCGACCGTTCGCGGCGACGAACGCCCTCGCGCAGATCGTCTGCTCCCGTTCGAATTGCGCGCGCGACGCCAATATAGGGACTCGCCCGAACGTCCTAGACGGCGAAAGCGCTAGCGGGGTGCGTCCGCCCCGTTCGTGGAACACCTGAAAGGTGACTTCAACGCACGTGGAGGCGGTCAACGTCCCCGGATGCTTCATTCGCATCGACGGCGTGTACTCGGCGTTGCGAACCGCCGAAAAGCGCGTCGCCGATTACATCCGCGAGCACCCGGAAGAGCTCATCCACTTCACGGTCACGGAACTCGCCGATGCGACGCAGACGAGCGAGTCGACCGTCGTGCGGCTCTGCCAAAAGCTCGGCTACAAGGGCTATCAGGAGTTCAAGATCATGCTCGCGCGCGACCTCGTGTCGCCGTCGGACACGATCTTCGAAGCGATCGCGCCGGCCGATCCGATCGACGTCCTCAAGACGAAAGTGTTCCAGGCGAACATCCAGGCGCTTCGCGACACCATCGAGGTGCTCGACGACGCGATGCTCGCCCGAGCCGCAGCCGCGATCCGCTCAGCAGGCAAGATGGATATCTACGGCATCGGCGGATCGAGCTCGATCGCGTTCGACGCTTACCACAAATTCCACCGCATCGGCATCGCGTGCATCGCGCATTCGGATTCCGACATGATGGCGACCTCGGCTGTACTTCTAGCGCCGGGTGACGTCGCGCTCGGCATCTCGCACACGGGATCGAGCCGCGACATCGTCGAGGCGATCCGGTTGGCGAAAGAAGCGGGCGCGACGACGATCTCCATAACGCACAACGCGACCTCGCCGATCACGCGCGTGTCCGATATCGCGCTCTTCACGGCCGCCCGCGAGACCGCGTTTTCGAGCGATGCGATGACGAGCAGGCTCGCGCAGCTGTCGATCATCGACACCGTGTATCTCGCCGTCGCGCTCGCCGACTACGACAAGTCGCTCGCCTTCATACAGAAGACGCGCCGCGCCTCGGCCGCAAAGCGCTATTGACCGCGTGAAGAAAATTCCGTTGGATCGGTCGACCTTCATGGTCGACCGCCGCGGTCTCGCATGACGACCTCGTCGCCACAAACCCGCTATGCCGTCATCTCGGTCGGCACGAACTCATGCCGCCTGCTCATCGCCGTTCGCGGTGCCGACGGCGCGTTGCGGCCTGACTACCACGAGACGCGTGGAACGCGGTTGGGTGAAGGCGTCGACGACGCACGCAACCTGCGAACAGATGCGATTGATAGGACGATCGCCGCCGTCCAAGCCTACGCTGCGCTCGCGCGCGGGTCGGACAAGATCTTCGGCATTGGCACGAGCGCGCTGCGTGACAGCGCGAACCGTCGCGAGTTCACCGATCGATTCGAGGCTGAAGCCGGAACGAAGCTCAAGCTGCTCAGCGGCGACGAAGAAGCGATGTCATCGTTTGCCGGAGCGTTGGCCGGAATGCGCGCGAGCGGGCTCGACATCCCTGCGGCCATCAGCGTCGTCGACGTCGGCGGCGGCAGCACGGAGATCGCGACGCGCTCGCGGACTGGCGAAGAGCCTCGCGTTCGCTCGCTGCAGCTCGGCGCTGTGCGGCTCACCGAGTCGTCGCTTACAGGCGATCCGCCGATCGCCGCCGATATCGAGCGCGCGCGTCGCCTCATCCGAGCAGAACTCGCTGGTCTGCCCGACGACGTCAAACCCAAGAATGCGGTCGTCGCGGTAGGCGGCACTGCGACGACTGCCGCTCGGATGCTGCAGGCGCTTGACGATGGATCGGGCTCTAGCGTCGCGACGATCGACGCGGCGGATATCTCCGCGCTGCTCAAGGCGGTTCTTTCGATGCCGACGAGCGAGCGCAAGCGGATGCGCAGTCTGCCCGAGCAGCGCGCCGACATCTTTCCCGCCGGCTTGCTCATCATCGACGCAATCGTACGCGAGGCCGGGGTCGCTTCGCTCGCGGTGACGGATTCAGATCTGCTCCTCGGTTATGTCGCACGTCACACCTAGTCCGTAATTTCAGCGCACTTTCACTCACTTCGCGTCGTATAGGTCGATACTTAGATTGCGACGGGGCGAGCTGGAGGTACGATTCATGTCCATCGGAAGACACGCGAGCGCGATCGTGGCGGTCGCGACTCTCTTTGTGTCAGCAAGCCTGTCGGCGGTCGTCGCCGATACGTCGAATTCTCTGACGATCCAAATGCGAGAGCTCAACGCATCGGGCGAAAACGGATCCGCGACGCTCGAGCCCGTCGGCGACAAAGTACGCGTGACGATCGATGTTACGGGTGAGGCGAACGGCGCGTCCGAGCCGGCGCACGTCCATTTCGGGCGCTGCCCGAACATCAAAGCAGTTCCGGCATACAACGTCGGACCCGTGGTCGGCGGCAAAGCGACGGCGATCGTCGACCTCAGCTGGGGTCAGATCACATCTGGCGCGTATGTCGTGAACGTCCACCAGTCGGCAGAAGAGCTCGGGAAATACGTCAGCTGCGGCGACATCGGCGGTTCAGCCGCGCCTGTGCCGTTGCCGACAGAGGACAGCGGATATTAGGCCGCACCGGTCGAGCTAAAGCTCGACCGCTACAATTTTGAGACCGCGGCGGTCGAGATAAATCTCGACCGCTCCTTTTTTACCAGTCTGTGAAGGTTCACCGGCGCCCTACGGCTTAGCTCGCGGGCGTGAGGACTCGCCGATGACGGCGGAATGGCGTTCGCGCTACGGATTTCCGTTCGCCGCCGCACTGACGACGTTCGTGATCCACGCGCTCGGCAATCCGCACTACGGATTCTTCCGAGACGAGCTCTACTTCATCATGTGCGGGCGGCATCCGGATTGGGGCTACGTCGACCAGCCCCCGATCATCCCGTTGCTCGGCGCAGCATCGCAAGCGTTCGGCATTTCGCTGTTCGCGCTCCGGCTCGTGCCTGCGATCTTCGCTGCCGGCAGCGTCTACGTCGCGTGTACGCTCGCGCAGGAACTCGGCGGCGCGCTGTTCGCGCAACTCATCGCCGCTATTGCGGCATGTTTTGCGCCGGTCCTGTTGACGTTCGGCACACAGCTTTCGCCGGATGGCATCGGCATGTGGCTGTGGCCGCTCGCCGCGCTCTTCGTCGTGAGGATGACCAAAGGTGAATGCCCGCGGTTGTGGCTTGCCGTCGGAGCGCTGTTCGGGATTTGTCTTGAGAGCAAGTACAGCGTCGCTTACTTCATCGTCGCCTTGCTCATCGGGCTACTCGCGACCCCACAGCGTCGATTGATGTGGTCGAAATGGTTCGCCGGCGGCGTGGCGCTCGCGCTGATCATCGCGCTTCCGAATTTCTGGTGGCAGGCCGCTCACGGCTTGCCGATGCTCGAATTGCTCCGTAACGGCCAGCTCGGGAAGAACGTCATCCTGACGCCGCTCGAGTTCATCGGCCAGCAGCTCGCTCTGATGAATCCGTTCTTGTCCATCGTATGGCTCGCGGGTCTCATCTGGCTGCTCCTGAAGCGGGCCATGCGCTTCCTTGGCATCGCGTATCTCGCGCTCATGATCTTGATGATCGCATCGAACGCGAAGGCATATTATCCGGCCGACGCCTATTCGATCTTGATGTCCGCCGGAGGCGTCGCCTTCGAATTGTGCACGTCGCGCGCGTTGATCGCACGCCCCGTGCTTGCGGCGTTGCTCGCTGCCGCGGGTGTGTTCTTCGTCCCCTTCGGCATGCCGGTGCTGCCGGAGCCGAGCTATATCGCGTATTCGAGCGCTGTGTTGCAAGCGCTCGGCACGAATCAAAACGCGTCCAAGACCGAAAACAACCAGCTCGGATCGCTGCCGCAGGATTGGGCCGATATGCATGGGTGGCCTGAACTAGCTGCGACTGTAGGCCGCGTCTACGATTCGCTGCCGCCGAGCGATCGCGCGGACGCGGTCGCGTTCGCACAGAACTACGGTGAGGCGGCCGCCATCGAATTCTTCGCGCCGCGCGTTCCCGTCATCAGCGGGCACAACCAATATTGGCTGTGGGGTCCGCGCGGTCACGACGGTAACGTCGTCATCGACGTCGGCGGCGATTGCGGTGTGAAGCAGCACGTCTTCAGGAGCATCGTCAAGGCGGCGACGTTTTCGGCGCCTTACATCATGCCGTACGAGGACCACTTGCCGATCATGGTCTGCCGCGGTCTTAAGGTTCCGATAGCCACATTGTGGCCGAGCCTTAAGCAATACGAGTGAGGCCGCGGCGGTCGAGATAAATCTCGACCGCTCCTTAGTAACCTCGCCGCTCGACCGCTTTACAACGATAGAGCTCGGACAACATTAAGAAGCCTTGAGATAGCTTAATGCTGTCTCACAGGCACGACGAGGACTGCTGTCGGAATCGCAGACTGGTTTGCGCTTACTTGGGGGGAGAAGCACGCCGATGGCAATCGTTCCAGCATTACCGCCGCATCAAGTCCAGATCATCAGCCACTTCGATTACTTGAGCATCGATTCGCAGCGACGCCGCGTCTACGCCGGGCATACCGCCAGCCACGCGCTACTCGTCATCAATGCCGATACTGGAGCCGTCCTCGGTCAAGTCGAGACGGGTGCGGTTCAAGGAAACGCACCGAACGAAGCGACCGGCGACGTCTACACCGGCGACGGCGAATCGGGAACCGTATCGGAAGTGGATCCCGTCAAGATGACGGTCGTCAATCAAGTGGATATCGGCAACCCGATCGATGCGCTCGCGTTCGATCCTGCGACAGGGCGCATTTTCGCCGACGAGGATGGCGGCACGCAGGTCTTCGTCGTCGACTCGAAATCGTTCAAGCTGCTCGGGAGTGTGCCGATCCCCGGACACGACCTCGAGTTTCTCGCCGTCGATCCCGGTCGACCGATCCT
>DASQJC010000083.1:0-3672 GCA_035631255.1 Candidatus Eremiobacteraceae bacterium
TCGCGATCGGCTTTTGGATCTGGACGCACTTCCGCGCGGAGAAGCAGGCCGCAAAAGCGTAAGGATCCCCGATGGACGGCGAACCGGCCCCCTCACGCCTCAAAGAGACGCTCGATCATCTTCCCGCCGAGCCCGGCATCTACCAGATGCTCGATGCCAGCGGCCACGTGCTGTACGTCGGCAAGGCGATCGATCTGCGCAACCGCGTCCGATCGTATTTCCAGCCGGGGCGCATTTCGCATGCGCTGACGGACGCGATGGTCGAGCGTGTCGCCGACGTCCGCACGATCATCGTCCGAAACGAAGCCGAGGCGCTGCTGCTCGAGTGCAACCTCATCAAGCAGCATCAGCCCTACTATAATATAAGGCTCAAAGACGACAAGAAGTACCCGTTCCTCAAAGTGACATTCAACGAGCCGTTTCCACGCGTCATCTTCACGCGCAAGATCGTCGAGGATGGCGGCCGCTACTTCGGGCCCTACACGAATGCCGCCCGGCTGCGCGACATGATCGACGTCATCCGGCGCGTCTTTCCGCTAAGAACGTGCAAGTATCCGGACATCGGTGAGAAGTACCACCGCCCGTGCCTGCAATACCACATCAAACGCTGCCTCGCCCCGTGCGCGTTCTTCCAGACGAAGGAAGACTACGACGCGATCGTCGCCGACGTCGTCCTCTTCCTTTCGGGGAAGCAGGGCGTGCTCGTCGATCGCCTCGAGCACGAGATGCAAGACGCAGCCGATCACTTCGCATTCGAACAAGCCGGCAGGCTGCGCGATCGCATCGCCGATCTACGTCGCGTCCTCGAAAAGCAAGAAGTCGTCTGGGGCAGCAAGATCGACATGGACCTCATCGCCGGCGCCCACGGCCAAGGACTCTCATGCCTTGAGGTCTTCATCGTGCGCGATGGCAAGCTCGTCGGTCAGGACGACTTCATCGTCGAAGGCACCGAAGGACGTCGTCCGGACGAGATCGCTTCGGAGTTCGTCAAGCAGTTCTACGCGCGCGCGCCGATGGTCGCGAAAGAGATCATGCTCGACGTCAACATCGAGGATCGCGAAGAGGTCGAGCGCGCGCTGTCGGCGATGCGCGGCAATCGCGTCCGCATACTTTGCCCCGAGCGCGGCCGGCGCTCCGACTACATGAAGAAAGTCCGCCGCAACGCCGAGCAGCATCTCGCGAATCATCTCGCGACGACAGCCGTCGCCGCCGAACGCGCGACCGCGGCGCTCGACGAGCTCGCGGGCGCGCTCGACTTGCCCGGCTTGCCGCAGCGCATCGAGTGTTACGACATCTCGCACATCCAGGGCAAGGACGTCGTCGGCTCGATGGTCGTGTTCGAAGACGGCAAGCCTCGTAAATCCGAATATCGCCGCTTCAAGATCCAGGGCTCGGAGAAGAACGACGATTTCGCGAACATGGCGCAGATGCTGCGCCGCCGCCTGCGCTACTTACAGCCGAACGTCGATGACGACACGACGCTCGGCAAGGACCGCAAGTTCGCGCGCCGCCCGCATCTCTTGCTCATCGACGGCGGTCGCGGCCAGCTCTCCGCCGCGCTCGAGGTGCTGCGAGAGCTCGATCTTGTCGCGATTCCCGTGGCAGCTTTGGCAAAGCAGTTCGAAGAGATCTATCTGCCGGACGAGCCGATCCCCGTGCTCTTGCCGCGAAACTCGCCGGCGCTCCATCTCGTCCAGCGGATACGCGACGAAGCGCATCGTTTCGCGATCACGTACCACCGGCGCGTGCGCGGCAAGCGTCAGGTGACGTCCGCTCTCGATGGTCTCGCGGGCGTCGGGCCGGCGCGCAAGAAGGCGCTCATCGAGCGCTTCGGATCGGCGGCGGCCGTGCGGCGCGCGTCGGTCGAGGAACTGCAAGCGGTGCCGGGCATCACGGAATCGCTCGCGCGTTCGATTGCCACCGCGTTGGCCGACGAGCCTGCCTAACAGCCGCGAACGAGCGGCGAGGAGGAGCGGATAACGCGGCTGAACGTCCGCGCATGAAGTTCATAATCCGCCTTCTGATCAATGCTATTGCGCTTTGGGCGATTTCGGCTCTCAACATAGCCGGCGTCCACGCGAACGGTTGGCAGGCGCTGCTGATCGGCGCGATCGTGCTCGGCATCGTCAACGCGATCATCAAGCCGATCCTCATCGTGATCAGCTGTCCGCTTGAAGTCTTGACGCTTGGTCTTTTCACCCTGATCATCAACGCGCTCATATTCTACTACGGGCTCAAGTACGTTTCGGGCTGGGTCATCCCCGGTTTCTGGTCTGCGTTCTTGGCCTCGATAGTGATGACGGTGATCTCGTGGATACTCTCGCTCATCCTCGGAGAAAGCCGTAAGGACGCGGCGCGGCCGCAGGGAGGAAAATCGTGAGGAGAACCAACGCATTCGCGCTCGCCGCTATCGCCGCCGTTCTGGCGACGGTGACGATCGCGGCACGTGCCGACAACTCGATGTCGTCGGGCGGCTCGATGATGTCGACAGGGGCCAAGCCTGCGATCTTCACACCGTCGACGGTCAAATGGATGGCCGGAACCGGTGAGTTCAAAGGTCTGACCGTCGCATATATGTCGGGCGATCCGTCAAAAGCGGGACCTTGGACGATACGGTTCAAGGTGCCGGCCGGCGGCAAGTTCCCGGTCCACTATCACAACGACGCTGAGACCGTGACGGTCATCTCCGGGACGTTCGAAGCGGCGATCGGCGACACGTTTGACGCGAGCAAGCTGATGATGTTGCCTGCGGGCACGTACGTCTACATCCCGGCCGGCGTCAAGCATTTCGCGATGGCGAAGACCGACTGCGTTGTCCAGGTGAGCGGCACGAAGCCGTTCGCGATGGTGACGGCCAGCAGCTCGATGTAGGGCAGCGGGTGGGAGACGCCGGGCGCGGCCCGGCACGATCGAGCGGTCGGTCCGAGCGGGCCGGCCGCTCTTTTCATTCGCCCGGTCGCTCTGTGAGGGTCGCTCCGACGAAGCGCCGAAGCAATTCGCGTTGCGAGGCTGGTCCTCGAGCCGAACGCCTTGATCACGGGAGCCGCGAAGTAGCGTGCGTACAGAACAAGATCTTATCCGGTTCGATTTCTTGCGAATGCTCGCTGCGTTCTTGATAGCGGTCGCGCTTTGCTACGCGAATGCAAGTCCGTCGCGGGCAGATGACAGTTCCGACTCGGTCGCCGCGGCAACGACCACCTCTGCGACGCCCGATCCTAGCGCGCAGCCGCCCGCGGGCATCATCCCGACGAAGGCGACGCTCGCGCAAGTGCTCGCATCGTACGACGCGAGCACCGGCACGCTTTCTAAAGGCATAACGACATCGCGCGAAGTCGACGCGATCAGCGCGTACGGCGAAAGCGGAACGTATACCGAGATCGACTCGGGCGACGACTACATCGAGACGACGCAGCTCGGACCGACGACGACCTCCAGCGGCGCCTACCATGGGCGCGAGTGGCGTCAGAACGAGAACGGCTACACGCGCGTCGTGAGCGGCATACATGAGGAAGAAGAGCGCAGCGACGCTGCACTCACGCGAGCGATCAAGGGCGAGAATCTCGGAACTGTGCGACTGCTCGGTGAGATAGAATCGCCAGAACGCGCTTACATCGTCGAAGTCAATCCCAGCGCGGGTCGCCACGAGTGGCTGTTCATCGACGCCTCGACCGG
>DASQJC010000084.1:0-2692 GCA_035631255.1 Candidatus Eremiobacteraceae bacterium
AGACGCAGCTGCCGTCGACACCGTGCAGACGCAGATCGCACAGGCGGTCGTGCGCGCGCCGTTCGATGGCATCGTCACGCAGCGCAACGTCGATCCGGGTTCGCTCGCGTCTCCGGGAACACCGCTCGTCCAAGTCTCGCAACTCGATCCGGCGTACATCAACGTCGGCATTCCCGATAGCGATCTCCAATTCGTGCGTGCAGGTAGCGATGCGACGGTCAGCGTCGATGCGCTGTCCGGCCGCTCGTGGCACGGCGCCGTCGATCATCTCAACGCGGCGGCGGGTCAAGGAACCCTCACATATCTCGCGCGCATCTCGCTTCCGAATCCGGACACCTCACTGAAGGCGGGGATGGTCGCCAACGTTACGTTCATCGCCGCGCACAAGAGCGGCGTGCTCATCGTGCCGCGCGGCGCGATCGCCTCGACCGACAACGGCAGCGTCGTCTACGTCGTCGATAAAGGCAAAGCGAAGATGCGTGCGGTGACGGTCGGCTTGCAGGCGCAAGACTCAGCTCAGATCAGCGGCGCCGGTATTTCCGCCGGCACGCTCGTCATCACGCAACGGCCGGACGCGCTCGCCGACGGGTCGCCCGTCAAGGTGGTGGCGTCCAATTGAACCAGTCGCGGCGAGGTCGCCGCGCTCGTCACAAGGAGACCCTATGACCCCGCGCTTCGCGGCCGCTGCGGCGGCTTTTCTCGTTCTTTCGGCGGCTCAAGCGGCATTCGCGGCGCCTACGCCCGCCCCGTCGATGTCCACTCCTGCGACGTCGTCGTCCTCGACGTCGAACCAGATCCCGCAGTCACTGAATCTTTCTCAGGCGGAGACGATCGCGCTTGCGTCGTCGCCGGCGCTCGCGCTCGCGCGCGGCCAGCTCGAGTCTGCGCTCGGATCGATAGGAACGGCTCGGGCCGGCGAACTGCCGAACATCTCGGGAACGGCCAGTACCAGTCGCGGAAAGACGATAAGCCCGCCCGGAAACTTCGCGGGATTCACGACGCCATCGACGACAACGTTGACCACTTCGAAGAGCGCGTCACTCGCGCTGCACCAACTTCTCATCGACGGCGGCCGCATCCAAGAGGCCGTCTCGGCCGCGAAGTTCAGCTCCGATGCTTTCCGCTACGACCTCGAACGTCAGATGCAGTCGGTCGAGTTCAACGTCGCGTCGGCATACTACGCCGCGCTGCAAGCCCGTCATCAACTCCAGGTGGCGAAGGACAGCTTGAACTTAGCGCAAGTGCAGTTGAAGCTCGTCCAGGCGCAGTTCAAAGCGGGCGTCGCTTCGCGGGCGGACGTGTTGACCGCGCAATTGCCGGTCGCGCAAGCTGAGCTCGCGGTTGCGCAAGCCGCGAACGGAGAACAAACGCAGCTCGCGCTCATGCTCGACACGATGGGATTGCCGGCGCAGACGCCGGTGACGATTTCGGACGAGACGGCGTCGTTAGCGCCGCTTCCGCCGCTCGCGGACGTCCTGGCGATCGCGAACCGTGATCGCCCAGACCTGCTCGCCGCGCAATCGAGCACCAACGCGGCCACGGCCTCGCTGCGCTCTGCGCGACTCGGCCTCGTCCCGTCGATATCGGGGACCGGTTCGACGAATACGAACTCGAGCAAACAGACGACGGACCAGCCGAACACCAGCGGTTCCGGACCAGCGACGATTTCGACGACGACGTCAGGCGTCTACGCGCCTAGCTGGTCTGTCGGGTTGTCGCTGTCGGTGCCGATCTTCGACGGCGGATTGACGCGCGGAGAGACAGCGCAAGCCCAAGGCGCGCTCGATCAGGCGAACGCGAACCTGAAGACGACGCAGCTTCTCGTCAGCCTCAATATCCAACAGGCGTACCTCGGTGTGCAGACCGCTGAGGCGGGCTTGAACGCGGCAGACGCAGAGTACTCACAGGCGAAGACGGTGCTCGACGTGACGAACGCGCAATACAAGGCCGGCGTCACGACGCTTCCGCTGCTGCTCAACGCGCAAGTGGGCCTGGCGAAGGCGGAAGGCGATCAGGTCAACGCGCTCTACACATACAAAACCGCGTGGCAGCAGCTGCTGCTATCGGAAGGCACCCTCGGGCAATAACGGTCCGCGATAGTAAATAAGGAGCGGTCGAGATTTATCTCGACCGCCGCGGACTCACGATCCGAGATTCTCCCGTATCTGTGTTCTCGTTCAGGTAAGATCGCGGCGGTCGACCATAAAGGTCGACCGCTCCTTATCACATCTTAATGACGCCGGCGCTGGTTTCGATATTGCGCATGTGCGCGGCCCAGCGTTCCATGCCGTCGGCCATCGCCTTCGCTAGTTTCTCTCGGAACGCGGGGTTGCGCAGCAGCATTTCTTCCCACGGCCATGTGATGAACGCCGATTCGGTCAGCACCGCAGGCTCGGACGACGTGCGCACGAGCACGAGATCGCCTGAATGCAATCCCTCGTCGGGAATGCCGATCTCTTCGCGATACGCGTTGTGGATCGATTGCGCGAGCGCGAAACTATGCGGCTGGTAGTAGTAGACGGAGTAGCCGTGCTCTTTCGACGGATCGATCCCACCCGGCGGCGCGTTCTCATGATCGCTGATGAGCACGTCCGCGTTGAGGCTTTGGGCGATCGCCGGCCGATCGTACAATATGACGGGTTTGTTCGTCGAGCGCGTCATGAAGACGATCGCGCCGAGCGCGCGCAGGCGT
>DASQJC010000085.1:0-6563 GCA_035631255.1 Candidatus Eremiobacteraceae bacterium
CGAAAGCGCGAGAGTTCTATATCGACTACCTCGGGTTCAAGATAGAATTCGAGGCTCGCTTTAGCGACAACGCGCCGCTCTTCATGGGCATTTCGCGCGATGGTCTCGTGCTCTATCTGAGCGAACACCACGGCGACGGCGTTCCCGGGATCCATGTGGTCGTCGACATGGTGGGCGTCGACGCGCTGCATGAGGAGCTGAAAGCCAGGCGCTATCGCTACATGAATCCGAGCATCCAAGATCAGGAATGGGGTACGCGCGAGCTCTGTGTCATCGACCCCTCGGGCAACAAGATCTATTTCAGCGAGCGCAAGCAATCGTGACTACGAAGACGACGCTCGAAGTCGACGACGTCACAAAGACCTTTACGACGGTGCGCGCCGTCGACGGGCTCTCGTTCACCGCAAAGTCGGGGACCGTTTTCGGCCTGCTCGGTCCGAACGGCGCAGGCAAGACGACGACGATCCGGATGGTGCTCGACATCATCGTGCCGGATTCCGGTGCCGTGCGATGGCAAGGCAAGACGATCAACGCGGATATCCGCCGCACTTTCGGCTATTTGCCTGAAGAGCGTGGACTCTACCCGAAGATGAAGGTGCGCGATCAGCTCATGTTCCTCGCGCAGCTCCACGGTCTTGCGGCGCTCGACGCGAAGAAGACGATTGAAGACCTCGCAAGTCAGCTCAACCTCACCGAACATCTCGAGAAGGCGCCGCAGGAGCTCTCGAAAGGCAATCAGCAAAAAGTCCAATTCATCGCGGCCGTCGTCCACGCGCCGCCGCTGCTCGTGCTCGACGAACCGTTCTCGGGCTTCGATCCCGTCAACGTCGAGGTCGTCAAGAATTCGATCCGCCAGCTGCTCGCGGCCGATACCACCGTCTTGCTCTCGAGCCATCGCATGGAGCAGGTCGAAGAGCTGTGCGAAGACGTCTGCATCATCGACCGTTCGCGAGCCGTGCAATCCGGCAACCTGCGCGACATCAAGCGCAACTGGCCCGACCGCTTCGTCCGCATGACGCAGCTGCCGAACACCGATTTCCTCAAAGCGTTTCCAGGCGCGTCGATCATGCCGAGCCAGAACGGCTACCTCGACGTCAAACTTCCGGCGGGCCACTCGCCGGCGGAACTCGCGCGAGCCGCGATCGCGAGCGGACCGCTCGATCACTTCGAGGTGGTCGAACCGAGCCTCAACGATATCTATCTCGCCGCGGTGAAGCCGGAGCCAACCGCATGAGCACCGTGTGGCTTCTCATCAAGCGCGAGTTCATCGAGCGCGTCCGCCAACGGTCGTTCATCATCGCGACGTGTCTCGGCGTCGTCCTCATCATCGGACTCGCGCTCATCCCCGCGCTCATCGCGAGCTTCGCGAAGTCGACGTCGACACGGATCATCGTCGCGACTCCCGATTCGGCGACGACCGCGGCGATCGCGAAGTCGCTCGAAAAGTCGGGCAATATCGTCGAAGCGGACCCCGGGGTTCGCCCGACGAGCGCCGATCTTCCGGCCGAGATGCGGACGAGGCTCACGAAGGGCAAGGACGATGCGGCGCTCATCGCCTACCGCGACAAGCAGCAGCGTCTTGCTTTCGCCTACTACCCGAAGTCGACTAATGCCCTCGGAAGCGCCGACGATGTCAAGGCGTCGCTCCAACGCGCCGTCATCATCGCCGACGTGAGTTCTTCGCAGCGCGATGTCGTGTCACAAGCGCTCAATTTCACCTTCGACGTCCATAGCCTCAACGCGCGCTATAAGAACGAGGCCGATCAGTTCTTCTCACAGGCCATCGTCTATTTTCTCCTGATCATCCTTTATATAGCGGTTATAACGTACGGGATGCAGGTCGCGACGGGCGTCATCGAAGAGAAGGCGAACCGCATCATGGAGGTCATGATCGCCGCCGCGCGTCCGTCGCAGCTGCTCGCCGGCAAGATCTTCGGGATCAGCGCGGTCGCTTTGCTTCAGCTCACGATCAACGCGGCGGCGGCTGCAGTCGCGTCCGTCATCGCCGGCGTCATGTACGGTTCGAGCGCCCAAGGGCAACAGGCCGCGATGAACGCCGTCAGCGTGGCTCAGCAGCAGAATAGCTTCAGCTCGAACGCCATGACGCAAGGCCTATCGCACGTGCCGTGGGCGACGCTCGTCTACCTTATCGTGTTCTTTTTCCTCGGGTTCTTCTCGTATTCGGCGATCTACGCGGGCATCGGATCGCTGCTGAGCAAGCCCGAGGAAGTGCAGCAATACGCGATGGTCTTCATGGCGCCGGTGATCGCCGCATATATCCTCGCGATCTTCGCGCTCAATTTCCCAGACCTGAAGATCGTCATCTGGGGATCGATGATACCGCTCATCAGTCCGCTGCTCATGTTCATGCGGATATCGACGACCGACGTGCCAGCTTGGCAGATCGCGGTATCGATCGGAGGATCGCTGCTCGCGATATGGGGATTGACGATCCTCTCCGGCAAGCTCTACCGCGTCGGTGTGCTCATGTACGGCAAGCCGCCGCGTCCGAGCGAGATCTGGCGCGCGCTGCGCGCACATACATAGCGACCAAGGGAGGACCGCGGCGGTCGACCATTAAGGTCGACCGCTCCATCCTCTCCATGACAAAAGGAGACCTACGAAAGTGTTGAGCGAACGCGTCGCCATCGTAACCGGCGGCACACGCGGCATCGGCGCCGCGATCACCGCCGACCTCGCATCGCGGGGCTGCCACGTCGCCGCGGGCTACAGCAAAGATCGTACGAAAGCGGAGGAGCTCCGCTCGAAGCTGCCCGACGCGTCGATCTCGCTCCACCAGGGCCGTGTCGACGATCCTTCATCGTGCGAGCACGTCGTCCGGGAGGTGCTCAAGGATTACGGCCGCGTCGACTATCTCGTCAACAACGCCGGCATCACGCTCGACAAGACCGTGCGCAAGATGACGCCCGACGAGTGGCACCAGGTGCTGCAAGTGAACCTTTCGGGCGCGTTCCATATGACCAAGGCGGTTTTAGAGCACATGCTCGAGCGCGGCTCGGGCCGCATCGTCAATATCAGCTCCGTCATCGGCGAGACCGGCAATGTTGGCCAGGCGAATTACGCTGCGTCAAAAGCCGGATTGTTCGGCTTCACAAAAAGTCTGGCGCTCGAGACGGCGCGAAAGGGAATCACCGTGAACTGCGTCGCGCCGGGCTTCATCGAGACCGAGATGGTCGGCGCCATGCCGAAAGCCGCGCTCGACACCGTCGTCGAACGGATCCCGTTGCGCCGGCTCGGACGGCCCGAAGAGGTCGCGCGCGTCGTACGGTTCTTGCTCGAAGACGAAGCCGGTTACATCACCGGCGCGATTTACAGCGTCAACGGCGGACTCGAGATGTAGTAGGCCGACCGAAGGTCGGCTAGCCGAGCTTCGCTCGGCCTACTACGTTAGTTAGATAGAAAAGGAACAAGTTGAACAACAGCTCTCTTGACGGGCGCGTCGCGATCGTCACCGGCGGCGCGCGCGGCATCGGCGCGGCCATCGCACGTGCGCTTGCGGCCGACGGAGCCCGCATCGCCATCACCGGACTCAACGGCGATGCCGCCGGCGGAAAGAGACTCTCCGCAGAGCTCGGCGCCGACCGCTGCCGTTTCTACGAAAGCGATGTCAGCGACGCAGACGGCTGCGCACAGCTCATCGCTTCCGTCCTCCGCGACTTCGATCACATCGACATCCTCATCAACAACGCCGGCATCACGCGCGACCATACCGTCCGCAAGCTCTCTGTCCAGGACTGGCTCGACGTCATCAAGACGAACCTCAACGGTCCGTTCTTCATGATCAAAGCGGTGTTGGATCACATGATCGAGCGCGGTTATGGACGCATCGTCAGCATGAGCTCGGTCATCGCGCACACCGGCAACGTCGGCCAGGCGAACTATGCAGCCTCAAAAGCCGGCCTGCTCGGTCTGACGAAGAGCGTCGCGCTCGAGACGGCATCGCGCGGCATCACGGCGAATTGCGTCGCACCCGGCTTCATCGACACCGAGATGGTCGCGGCGATGCCGGCCGCGGCCAAAGAGGCGAGCCTCGCGCACGTCCCCGAACATCGTCTCGGAAAGCCGGAAGAGATCGCGCGCGTCGTGCGTTTCCTCGTCGACGACAACGCCGGGTTCATCACCGGCACCGTCGTCAACGCTAACGGAGGTCTGTACATGTGATCGGGTCGATACCGGTCGAAGAACTCGGCTACGGCATGGACGTCGCGGGCGTCGACCCTGCGGCGCTCGGCGAGGCGGTCCGCGCGGTTGTCGCCGACGTCATGTCCGACCCGCTGCGCCTGACGACGTGGATGACGAAAGTGAGCCTTGGCGAGCAGACGCTCGGGCTCAACATGCTTCGAAGACTCGCGGGCGAGAAACCCGATTCGGCTGCCGGCGCAGGCTCTGGCGATCGCCGTTTCGCCGACGCCGCGTGGCAAGAAAATCCCATGCTCGCATCGATGGCCGAGGCGTACCTCGTCCGTGCGCGTGCGGCACTCGAACTCGTCGACGTATCGCGCGTTCCGGAAGCGACGCAGCGCAAGGCACGCTTCGCGCTCGGCATGCTCATGGATGCGCTCGCGCCGACGAACGTGCCGTGGATCAATCCGGCGGTCGTGCGCGAAGCGATGAACACCGGCGGCGCATCGCTCATGCGCGGCATGGAGAACTTCATCGAAGACGTCCGCACGAACGGCGGACGACCGCGCCAAGTCGACAAGACGCCGTTTGAGATCGGCAAGAACATCGCGGCGACACCCGGCCGCATCGTGCTCCGCAACGAGCTCATCGAGCTCATCGCCTACGAGCCACAGACCTCGACCGTTTTCGAGCAGCCGCTGCTGTTCAGCCCGCCGTGGATCAACAAGTACTACATCATGGATCTCGCGCCGAAGCGCTCGTTCGCCGAGTGGGCGGTGACGCACGGCTTCACGACGTTCTGCATCAGCTATCGCAACCCGGACGAGTCGATGGCTCGGCTGACGATGGACGACTACTTCCGTCTCGGCCTGCTCGCGGCGATCGATCGTGTCCAAGAGTTGACGGGCGCGAAGACGGTCAACCTCGCGGCGCTCTGCCTCGGCGGCACGATGGCGGCGCTCGCGCTCGCGTACTTCGCACAGCGCGGCGAAAGCAAGCGCATCGGCTGGACGACGCTCACGAACGCGCTCGTCGACTTCTCCGAGCCGGGCGAGCTCGGCGTGTTCACCGACGAGCAGACGATCGAGCGTCTCGAGAACAAGATGAAGCAGCGCGGCTTCCTCGAGTCGACGGAGATGTCTGGCACATTCGATTGGCTGCGCGGAAACGATCTCGTCTGGAACTACGTCGTGACGAACTGGTACATGGGCCGAAAGCCGCCGGCGTTCGACATCCTCGCTTGGAACAGCGACGGCACGCGCATGCCGGCCGCCATGCACTCGCAGTATCTGCGCTCGTGCTATTTGCAAAACGCGCTCGTCCACAAAGCGGCGTTCTCGCTGCTCGGTCAGGCGATCGATTTCGCGAAAGTGACGACGCCGCTTTTCGTGCTCGGCGCGGAGACCGATCACATCGCGCCGTGGCGCGCCACGTATCGCACGACGCAGATCGTCGGCGGCGACGCGCGATTCGTCCTGACCTCGAGCGGTCACGTCGCCGGCATCGTCAATCCGCCGGATAATCCTAAGGCCGCATACTGGTCGCTCGACGGATCGATCAAAGGTCTCTCCGCCGAAGAGTGGCGCGCGAAAGCGCACAAGCATCAAGGCAGTTGGTGGGAAGATTGGGCCGCGTGGGCGTCGGCGCGATCCGGCAAACGCATAGCGCCGCCGGATCTGCCGGCGGGCGATCCTGCCCCGGGTGGTTACGTGCGAGGCATCGTGGGTGAGCCGACGGTTCCGACAGCGCGCGCGTCGGCGAAGAGCGCGAAGCCGTCTCAGACGAACGGAAAACCGAAGACGAAGAGCCCGGCGAAGCGAACGACGAAGACGGCGAAGAAGGCTAAGACGCGTCGATCCTGATCGCGAGGTGCACGATGAACAATAAGGGCGACGAACCGGCTCGGGCGTTTGGAGAGTTTCTCAAGGCGCAGCGCGAGCTCGCGAACCTCTCGCTGCGTCAGCTCTCGGAAATGGCGAAGGTCTCCAACCCGTACTTGAGCCAGCTCGAGCGCGGCATGTACAAGCCGTCAGCCGATGTGCTCAAGAACATCGCCGAGGCGCTCCACATCTCAGCCGAGACGATGTTCGCTCAGGCCGGCCTGTTAAATCCCGAATATCGGGACGCCAACCCAGGCGGCTCCTCAGTCGAAGACGCGATCAAGCTCGACGGACGCCTCTCGACCGACCAAAAAGAAACCCTCATACGAATTTATAAGGGGTTTGTCGAGCGCGCTTGACATCCCGCGCTAGTGCTTGGTATACTTAGCGCGTACAAACCAAGCATTTGCGAAGGAGACCAAGCATGTCCGAGTACACCGAGTTCGTCGCCAAGACGCAGAGCGACATCCTCACCGCCGTCAAGAACGCGCAAGAGAACAACGTCAAAGCGATGCAGAGCTTCGGCGACGCGATCGCCGA
>DASQJC010000086.1:0-11641 GCA_035631255.1 Candidatus Eremiobacteraceae bacterium
CCGCATGCTCGTGCTCGGCGCGCGACGCGAGGGCACAGCGATCGCGCGCGGACGCGACGTGAGCGACGCGACCGGCGTTGCGCACGCGCAATCGTCGGCCGACGATCCTTGGGAAAGCGCCGCAGCGGTCGCCGCCGGCGCGCGTCCATCGGTGAAAACGACCAAGTACCTTGCCGAGCGATTCGGGCTCGCATTCGAGCCGGGTGAATCGGCGCTGTACGCGATCGTCTGGGAGGACAGGCCTGGTCACCGCTTTCCGTGGGGCATCGCCGTCCCCGCTGCGCTCGGCGCCGTCGAGCGCGCTTGCGAGACGCTAGGATGGGAATACATCGGCAAAGGGTCGGAGGTCAGATAGTTATGGAAGCTCGTTTCATCGGTTCGCGCGCGCTCGAACTTGGGATCGCCGCCGTCATCGCGGCATCGATCGCCGGCTGCGGCCAGAACGGTGCGGACAAGGCGCGCTCGGCTGCTGATGACGCATTGCTCGCCGCGCAGGTGCAAACGACCATCGCAGGCGTCGATGCCGCGACGATCGGGCTCGTTCACGTTTCAAGCGATAACGGCGTCGTGACCCTTACCGGCAAGATCGCGAACATGAGCGAACGTGCGGCGATGGAAAAAGCGGCGCGCAGCGTCCACGGTGTCGAAACGCTCGACGATCAAGTCGTCGTCGACGCGTCGGCTCCGACCGCGAAGCAGATCGAGGCCGACCTTACGCTGTCCGCACAAGTGCATACAGCACTCGTCGCACAGACCGGGGTAAATGCGGCGGATATCCACGTCGACGTCCACCGAGGCGTCGTGACGCTTACCGGCCACGTTCCGTCGCCGGCGCATAAGGCGGTCGCGGATCAAACGGTCCGGAGCGTCAAAGGCGTCACGTCCGTCGTCGACAAGCTCACGATCGTCAAATGATAGAATGTGGTATGCCGAGCGAAGGTCGGCTGCCGAGCTTCGCTCGGCATACCACATCAACCAAAGGTAGGCTTCGGCGGCGGCGAGAATGACCCGCATCTTGCGAGGCCATCGCCCGGCCGTTGTATGCGATACGGAATAATTTCCGACGTCCATTCGAACATGGAAGCGCTCACCGCCGTCCTTGATGAGCTTGACTCATTGAGGATCGACGGTCTCATCTGCCTTGGCGACATCGTCGGATACGGACCCAGCCCGAACGAGTGCTGCGCCACGCTCATCGCGCGCGACTGCGTCTCGATCGCCGGCAATCACGATGAAGCGGCCGCCAAAGAGACCGGCATCGATTATTTCAGCCCGCTCGCGCGCGAGGCGATCGAATGGAGCCGCGCGGCGCTCTCGCGCGAGCACCTCGAATACCTCGGCGCGCTGCCGCGCGTGCGCACGATCGAGACGTTCGATATCGTCCATGGCGCCCCGGTGTATCACTTCGATTATATCCTCGACGTGGTCGACGCACAGGCCGCGTTCAGCCGTACGGCCGCTGGCCTGACGTTTGTCGGACACAGCCACATCGCCGAGGTCTATTATCAGGAGAAGTCCGGCCGGACGTTCCAGCAGCGTCTGCTTCACGGCGGACGCATCGATATCTCGGACGAATATCGTTACATCGTCAACCCCGGCAGCGTCGGCCAGCCGCGCGACCGGAATCCGCAGGCGGCGTTCGCCGTCATCGACGTCGACGAGGCGTACGTCGACGTGCGGCGCGTGACGTACGACGTGCGCGCGGTCCAAGAGCGGATCGAAAATGCACGGCTTCCCTCGCAGCTCGGCGACCGGCTGGCGCTCGGATACTGATGAAGACCATCTCTGCAACGCTCATCATCGCTGGTGCGATGCTCGCGAGCACGCCGTCGGTCGCAGCGACGCCGGCTGACGATCCATATGCGAGCCACGCATTCGTCTCTGATCTCAACTCCGGACTGACGGCGTTCTATTCCAAAGAGTTCGACGACGCGCGAACGGATTTCAACGCAGCGCTGAAGATCGCGCCGACCGACTCGCTCGCGCTTTCGCTCATGAACGCCGCGGTGAGCAATATCGGTCCCGATGCGCTCGACTCGCTCGCGAACGACGAAGAAGACGCCGTCGTCAAACATCCGAAGGACGCGGTCGCGCAGACACGCCTCGCATACACGTATCTGTTCGAAGCGCAGACGATGCCGCAGCGCACCGCCGATGCGAAAGACGCGCTCGATGCGGCGATCACGTCGGAGCCCACGCTCGCCGGAGCACACGTCGGTCTTGGCATTTATCGTCTCGGCGAAGATTCGACGAATCGCGCGAAGGCGGAGTTTCTCGCCGCGCTCGCGTCGCAGCCGCACGACATCCTGGCGCTCGAATATCTATCGGACATCTACCAGAACGACCTGCGCGACCCGCAGCGCGCGCTGAACTACCTCATCGACGTGCCGAACCTCATCCCGAACTACGCCGACGCGTACTTCCACCTCGGGTCGATCATGGAAGATCTCGGCCAATACGATGCCGGCGTCGCCTATTTGAAGACGGCGATCAATCTCGACGGCGGGCACGTAGGAGAAGCCGGGCAGTTCGGGCTGCCGCTCCTCGGCGACATGTACCTCAAGCTTCACGAGCTCGACCTTGCGAAGAAGGCGTACGCCGATGCGGTGACCTTCGGCGAAGAACCGGAATACGCGAAGGCGCAGCTCGAACGCATACGCTCCGGCAAGATACAATGAAACCGCGCCTGGCTGACGACCGGCGCTGTTTCGCCTGCGGGCCCGATAACGCGCACGGCCTTCGGATGACCTTCGATTACGGCGAAGGTACAGCGACGAGCCGAATCGTGCCGCGCCGCGAGTTCGGCGGCTGGTCGAACATCATGCACGGGGGCATCGTCGCGACGCTTCTCGACGAAGCGATGGCACACGCCGCGATCGCAGCCGGCGAGCGCGCCGTGACCGCGCGCATCGAAGTGCGTTTCCGAAAGGCCGTGCCGACCGATGCGCCTCTCATCGTCGAAGGCAAAGTGCAGGGGCGCCGCGGGCGCGTCATGGAGATGGAGAGCACGCTGCGCGGTGAAGACGGCACGCTTTACGCAGAAGGCAAAGCGCGATTCTTGACGGAGCTCGACGCAAGTGAAAACGGCCGGTGAGCGTGGCTGAAGACGGCATCAAGCCGATCGCCTCGAACCGGCGCGCCTTCTATGAATATTCGTTCGTCGACAAGATCGAGGCCGGCGTCGTCCTTACCGGAACCGAGGTCAAGAGCATGCGGCAAAACGGCTGCAGCCTCGGCGACGGATTTGTCCGGTTGCGCGGCGGCGAGGCGTGGCTCGTCAACGTCCACATCCCGCCCTACGATCGCGGCACGTTTTTCTCACAGCACGAGCCGAATCGCGATCGTAAGCTGCTCCTCCACAGCAGCGAGATCAAGCGGCTCATCGGCACGCTCCAAGAAAAGGGGCTCACCCTCATCCCGCTGCGCACGTACTTCAAACGCGGCAACGTCAAGGTGGAACTCGGGCTCGGGCGCGGAAAGAAGACGCATGACAAGCGGCAGGCGATCAAGGAGCGCGAGGCGCGCCGCGAGATCGAGCGAGTCGCCCGTCGGAGCTGACGCGCAGCTCGTCGACGACGTCGAGTCTCGCGTCCGAGCCGCGTGCGACATGCTCGGCGTTCCCGCGGGCACAGCGCGCATCATCATCGCTTGTTCGGGCGGTTCCGACAGCGCGGCCGCGCTTCTCGCAGTGCGCGGTGCACGACCTCGAGCGCATCTGATCGCCTGCTACGTCGACCATGCGGTCCGGCCTCACGCGAGCATCGCGCGCGACAAGCTCGCGGTCAAAGCACAAGCCAATTCGTGCGGCGCCGAGTTCGCAAGCATCGGGCTAGATGCGGGATCACACGAGAAGCCATCACACGAGAAGTCGTCACCCGAGGCGCGGCTTCGGACGCACCGCTACATGGCGCTCGCAGATTTCGCTCGTTCGCATCGCGCCTCGATCGTCGTCACCGGACATCAACGCGATGACGTCGCCGAATCGTCGCTCATGGCGCTTCTGCGCGGCAGCGGCGTCGATGGCATCGCTGCGATGCGGCCTCGGCGCCCGATCGGCGACGGCATTGATGTCGTACGGCCGCTCCTTTGGGCGCCTAAGGAGCTGTTGGCCGAATACGCACGGGCGAAGGGCGCTACTATTTCCGAAGACGAGACGAACGACGACGAGCGCTACCGGCGCAACGCGATCCGCCGAGTGTTGCGCGATCTTGAATCGATAGCGCCGGGTTCGCGTCAAGCGATCGCGCGCGGCGCGGCGATCGCGAACGACGACAAGTCGTTGCTTGACGCTGTCGCCGTCTCGGCCTGGAGACGCGTCCGTTCGCGCGACGGCGCATCGCTCGTCGCCGCCGAACTCCGGCGTTTGCCGGACGCCCTCTTGCGCCGCGTGCTGCGGATCGAAGTCCGGCGCGTGGCGGGCGACGCGCGCGATTTCACATTCGCGCATTGCGCGGCGATAGCAACCGCCGTTCGCGCACGGCGCGGCGGATCGTTTCACGCGGGCCGCGCGAAGGCCGAGCTGTCAGCCGGGCGGGCGACGTTCACGTCGATCGCTTCGACCGAATCGCAAGTCGGCGAACGGCTGACGATCGCAGCTCCGCAAAAGAGCGCACGCGTGAGCTGGCACGGCGGCACGATTTCGCTGCGCCGTATCGCGGGCTCCGCAGTTGCAAGGCACGGCCGCGGCGGTCGAGCTAAAGCTCAACCGCTACTAGGCGCCACAGTTGAAGCTCGACCGCTACATGGAGGAGAAGGCGGCGTTGCGATTTTGCTCGACGCGGCGCTGTTGCCGGCCGGCGCCGAGCTTACATTGCGATCGCCGCAGGCGGGCGACCGCTTCGTCCCCTCAGGCCGACGAAGCGCGGTCGGACTTGCGCGATTCTTGGGCAAGTCCGGTCTGCCGCTTGCGCAACGTAAAGTAGTGCCGCTGCTCTGCAAGAACGGATCGATCACCGCGGCCGTCGGGGTGCGCGCGAGCGCAGAATTCGCGGCTCGCCCGGGCAGCTCGGCGCTCGAGGTGCGATGGAAGCCGGCGACGGCGCAGCCACGCGTTCGTGCGGGCGGTTGATCGTGCCGATACTAAGAGTATGATGGTTGAGCCGTCTCTGCGCCGCGGCGAATCGCTCGAAGTCGTTTTCAGCGCGGAGCAGATCGCCGATGCGGTCGACAAGATCGCGAATCAGATGCGCGCTACATACGGCGGCGATGCGGTGCTACTCATCGGCGTGCTCAAAGGCGCGACGATGTTCATAGGCGATCTCATGCGCGCGCTGGGCGATTATCCGCTCGCTATCGACTTCATGATCGTCAGGTCGTATGGAATCGGACGAATTGATGGATCGCAAGACGTTCGCATCACGAAAGACATCGAGATCGATGTCAGCGGGCAGAACGTCATTATCGTCGAAGATATCGTCGATGAAGGCGTGACGCTCAACCATCTATTGGAACATCTCAGCAAGCGCAGTCCCAAGAGCCTACGGGCGTGTGCTCTGCTCGACAAGGCGTTCCACAGGCACGCGGGCGTCACAATCGATTTCATAGGGCTGGACGCCCCCGACGCCTTCTTGGTAGGTTACGGTTTGGACCATCAAGAACGGTTCAGAAATCTCCCTTATATATGTAAACTTCAGACGTCCGCCGAACGTATATAGTAGGACGGACGTCCCGGCCGCGGCTGGCCGGGCAGGAGACACCCCCTTTGGCGAGACTCGTTCGCAACATCATCTGGTCGGCGGCCTTCCTGGCGATAATCGGCTTGTCGTACGTCTGGTATATGCAGACGAAGGGCGGCCAGACGCAAAAACCGCCCACGTACAGCGATTTCATCCAGATGGTCGACACGCAGCCGCAGTCGTTCCAAGACGTCGTCATCATCGGCCAGAATTCGGTGACGTTCAAGCGCAACAATGCGACCGAGACGATCCCGATCCAGCCCGGCGTCGAAAACGATCTCGCGAAAGAGCTGAAGACGCACGACGTGCGCTTCCAGTTCGACACGAACAACTCGAACCAGAACACGTACTTCCTGCTGACGACGATCGGACCGTTCGTCCTCGTCATCATCATCATCCTATTCGTCTTCAGGCAGGCGCAGTCGGGCGGCAATCAAGCGCTTTCGTTCGGGCGCAGCCGCGCGAAGCTGCACTCGGAAAATCGCCCAAAGGTGACGTTCGCCGACGTCGCGGGCGTCGATGAGGCTAAGCAAGAGCTCGCCGAAGTCGTCGAGTTCCTCAAATATCCGAAGAAGTTCCAAGCACTCGGCGCGCGCATTCCGAAGGGCTTGCTGCTCCTCGGACCGCCGGGCAGCGGCAAGACGCTCCTCGCGCGCGCGATCGCCGGCGAAGCGGGCGTGCCGTTCTTCAGCATCTCCGGCTCCGACTTCGTCGAGATGTTCGTCGGCGTCGGCGCATCGCGCGTCCGCGATCTCTTCGACCAGGCGAAGAAGAGCGCGCCGTGCATCGTCTTCATCGACGAGATCGACGCGGTCGGCCGTCAGCGCGGCGCCGGCCTCGGCGGCGGACACGACGAACGCGAACAAACGCTCAATCAGCTGCTGGTCGAGATGGATGGTTTCGACGTCAACACGGGCGTCATCTTGATCGCGGCGACGAATCGTCCGGACGTCCTCGATCCGGCGCTTCTTCGGCCGGGCCGTTTCGATCGCCAAGTCGTCGTCGATCGCGCAGACGTCGTCGGTCGAGCGCAGATCCTTGGCGTCCACGCGCGCAACAAACCGCTCGCGCCCGACGTCAAGCTCGAAGTGCTCGCGCGCCGCACGCCGGGCTTCTCCGGCGCCGATCTCGAGAATCTCCTCAACGAGGCAGCATTGCTCGCTGCGCGTGCGAACAAGAATCAGATCGAGATGGACGACTGCGAAGAGGCGATCGATCGCGTCATCGCAGGCCCGGAACGGCGCAGCCGCATCATCAGCCACCGCGAAAAAGAGATCGTCGCCTACCACGAAGGCGGCCACGCGCTCGTCGGCAAGCTGCTCCCGAATGCGGATCCGCTCCACAAGATCACGATCATCCCTCGCGGCATGGCGCTCGGCTACACGATGCAACTGCCGACCGAAGACCGCTTCTTGATGGCAAAGGGTGAGATCATCGACCGCATCACCGTGCTGCTCGGCGGCCGGACGGCGGAAGAGCTCATCTTCCACGAAGTGACGACCGGCGCGCAAGACGACTTGCAGAAGGCGACGTCGCTCGCGCGCAAGATGGTCACCGAGTTCGGTATGAGTCCGAAGCTCGGGCCGCTCGCGCTCGGACGCAAGCACGAGCAGGTCTTCCTCGGCCGCGACATCATGGAAGAGCGGAACTACTCGGAAGAAGTCGCAAGCCAGATCGACGCCGAGGTGCGAGCGATCATCGACGCGTGCTACGCGAACGCGTTCCACCTGCTCGAGACGAATATCGACAAACTCCATCGCCTCGCGGAAGCGCTGCTCGAGAAAGAGACCGTCGAAGCCGACGAGATCGACCGCCTGCTCTCCGACGGCCCGCGATCGAGCGAGACCCGCCCTGCGACTCCCGAGAGCGCGGTTCCCGATTCGGCTGCTGCCGCGACTGCGAAGCCGCCTTCCGAAAAGCCGCGGTCCGCGCCGAAAGGCTTACCGTTCCCGCCGCCGGAGCCCGCATAGCACAGGTTTCACGGTCATCTCGACCAAAGGGTTCGACATGATGGATCGACGGCGCGGCGTGCTCGCCGCGCTTTTTATCACCGGAGCAACCCTCTCGGCGCCCGCTCTGCCGTCCCCCGCTCTAGCCGCCACCGAACTTGCGCCCGGTGAAACCGTTCTCAGCGACGGCTTGACCATGGAGGTCCGGCATTCACCCGGCTCCGGCTCCGTCGCACTCGAGATCTGGGTGCGATGCCCAGCGAACGGCTGGACGTCGGCGCAACCTGGAATCGCGCGGCTGACCGCGCTCGCCGCCGTCGATGCGAAATCCGGCAACACGACGCTACGCGACACGGTTCACGCGCGCGGCGGCGAAGTCGGCGTATCGATATTCCAGACGGCGACCGAGTTCGTCGTATTGTCGCCCGCCGATCAGGCGCCGGTGCTCGAAGACGCGCTCATGCGCGCGGTATTCCGGTCGACGATCGACTCAGCCGCCCTCGATCAGGCGCGAACGCGGCTCGCAGCCGAACAAGCGATCTCTGCTCAATCGGCGGCAGCGGTGCTGCGCGATAAAGTCTTCGCGACGATCTTCACCAACGGACCGTTGCACGACGCGCCGCTCGGCGATGCGAAACTCTTGCAATCCGCGTCGCTCACTGAAGTCCGCGATTTCGCCGCCCACTCGTACGTGCCGAGCGCTTCAGCGGTCATCGCACTAGGGAACGGCGATGCGAACGCCTTGCGCGCGCACATCGCCGCTGCGTCGCCTTCAGAGGCCGGGAGCACTACCTTGCCAGGATCGGCGATCGGATCAGTGCCTTCGGCACCGATCGCGTTGACGAATCCCGACGTCGACGGTCCAGGCGTCGCGCTCGGATGGGCTGGTCCGCCGATCAGCGACAGGCGTGCGGCGACCGCGATGGATTTCTTGTCCGACTACCTCACCGATCCGAAGACCGGCGTGTTCGCGAACGCGGCGACGTCGACGACGGCCGGCGCGTCGATCGATGGCCAATACGTGACGCTCGAGCAATCCGGACTCTTCTTCGTCAGCGCGACCGGGACCGGCGTCGACCCGGCGACGATGGAGAAGTCGTTGCGCGACGCGCTCGATCAAGTCGTCACTCGCTCAATATCTCGCGGCGGTTTCGCTGCGGCGCTTTCGGCGTACGAGACGCGCTTGCTGCGGCAGATGGATTCGCCGCAGGGTCTCGCCGACAATTACGGATGGTACTTCGCGATGAACGCGCCGTCGTACGCGCCCAGCGCGACCGACGTCTCGTTGAGCGGCGAATACTTCGCGGCTGCAGCATCGCTGACGCCAGATTACGTCCGCGACGTCGCGCATCGCTATCTCGGCGTCGCACCCGTCGTCGTGACGATCACACCGCAGAAACCATCGGCGGCGATGCTCGATGGAGGCGGATCGTGAAGAATTTCGGCCGGCTCGCTTCGCTGTTCAGTCTCGCCCTGATGCTCGAGGGCATGACCTCCGCGCCGCAAGTCCAGGCGCCGAGATCCTTTGCGACATCGGACGTCCCCGGGCTGTTCCCGTCGCCGGGCACCGAGACGTTGCCGAACGGCGTGGTCCTCGCAAGCCAAGGTGCGCAAGGCACTGCCGATACGCCGATCGTCAGCGTCAATGTCTTTTTGCCGGCCGGTGCGGCACAGCAGCCGGTCGATCGCTCCGGCATCGCTGGCCTGACCGCAGCGGTCATCCTCGGCAGCCGAGTCGACCGCGATCGGACGTTGTCGCAGGTCGCGTCGGATGCTGGTGCGTCGCTTTCGTACACGATCGATCCGGAGAACACGCGTTTCTCGATCGAGTGCAAGGCAGACGACCTGCCGCATCTGATCGCCGGCCTGAGCTCGGCGTTGAAAGCGCCCGATGCTTCGGCGTTGCCGGCGACGCGCAAAGTTGCTCTCCAATCGGCGAAGGACGCCATCTCCGATCCCGCGATGACCGTCTACGCGATGATCCGGCAATCCGAATTCGCAGGCACCGGCTACGCGAAACTCGATCAAGGCTCGCCGACCGCCTTGGCGGCGATAACATCAGCCGATGTCGACTCTTTCGCCGGCCAATACCGGCACGGTCACGGCACGGTCGTCGCGATGACCGGCGACGTGACGCCGGCAGACTACGACGCCATCCGCAACGCGTTCTTGGGGTTCGCGCCGGACTCCGCGCCTCGTGGCGCAGCGCCACCGAAGCTGCGAGCGAACGAGCTCGTCGCGCACAGAGCGGTCGCCGCTCCGTGGGTAGCGGTCGGTTATTCGGTGCCGTCGCAATTCTCGTCGGACTTCCCCGTCATGCTTGTCATCGAAGCGCTTTTGGGGCGCGGCGGCGACGTGCATTCGTTCTCGTACGGTTCGGACGCGCAACTTCCTGAAGGGTTCGTCGGCGGCTACTATCAGTATGAAGCCGAGCCCGGAATGCTCATCGAATTTTACAACGGCGCCGACATCTTCAACGAGCTGCGCACGCTCAATGCCGGGGTCTCGCGGCTCCGGTCGTCGACGCTCCCCGCATTGCTCGTCAGCGAGGCTAAGCTGGCGGCGGAAGGGACGTTCTTGACATCGGTTGCGACGCTCGACGACCAATCGTGGTTGCTCGGTCGATCGGTGCTCTCGCCGTCCGGCACCGCGTTCGAGAATGAGCTGCCCCGCAAGATCGCAGCGGTCACGCCTGCCGACATCCGCCGCGTCGCACAGAAGTATCTCGGCACGCAGCTGCTCGCGCTCGTATCGCCAAACCAGGTCGGCCCTTAGGCAGTCCGCGCGTGGGCGTCGCGTTCGTCCACGATTTCTTGACGCAGTTCGGCGGCGCAGAACGCGTGCTGCTCGAACTCCGCAAGCTCTATCCCGACGCGCCCGTCTACACGACGATCTACTCGCCGGACGCCTTTTCCGGCGCGTTCGACGGCGTCGACGTCCGGACGAGCTGGCTGCAGCGAATACCGATCCGCCGGCGCGATTTCCGCGCACTGCTTCCGCTGTATCCGCGCGCGGTCGAATCGTTCGACCTCTCGTCGTACGATCTCGTCATCTCGTCGACGACGTCGTTCGCGAAAGGCGCTCTCACCCGCCCTGGTGCGTTGCACGTGAGCTATATGCACACGCCGACGCGCTTCTTGTGGCGACAGGAAGGCCATGCCGCCGACGTCGTGCCGAGATGGGCACGTCCGCTTTTCGCGGCGGCCGTTCCGTCGTTGCGGCGCTGGGATCTCGCGGCGTCGAAACGCCCGACGCGCATCGTCGCGAACTCGCACAACGTCGCAGCTCGGATCCGCGAGATCTACGGTCGCGATGCCGATGTCATCCCATGTCCGGTGACGCTCGATCATTTCGAACCCTCGGATGAACCGCCCGAACACTATCTCGTCGCGTCGCGTTTCTTGCCGTACAAGCGTGTCGATCTCGCGATCGAAGCGTGCGAGGCGATGAAAGCGCCGCTCGTCATCATGGGCGATGGTCCGGACGAAGCGCGATTGCGCCGGCTCGCCGGACCGACGACGCGATTCGCTGGCCGCGTCAGCGACGTCGAAAGGCGTCGCTTGTTCGCGCGCGCGATCGCGGTGATCGTTCCCGGCGTCGAAGATTTCGGACTCGTGTCGATCGAGGCTGCAGCATCGGGGCGTCCGTCGGTCGCGTTCGCGGGCGGAGGGTCGCTCGAAACCATCGTTGAAGGCGAGACCGGGATATTTTTCCGCGAGCCGACGACGCAAGCGCTGACAGACGCGCTGCGCAAGGCATCGCAACTCACGCTCGATCGATCCGTCCTCACGTCGCACGCGAAGAAGTTCGCTCCCGAACGCTTCCGCCGCGACATGCAGGCATTGATCGACCGCTACCGGACGGAAACGCAGCCGACGTGAATCCGAAGCGGCCCTTGCCGGAGATCGACCTCGACAAGCTCGCGCTCACGCACATCGACGAGCGGCCGTCGAAGGTCTCAAAGGACGCGCTCGCATCGCCGCCGCGCGCGGGCGATTCGTTCGAGCAATTCTGGCG
>DASQJC010000087.1:0-2880 GCA_035631255.1 Candidatus Eremiobacteraceae bacterium
CGAAGCCGTGAACGCACTCGTGCCGCAGATGCGCATCGGCGATCTGACGCTCGATAACATCAGTCTCTCGGCGATACCATTCCACTATCAGCAAGATCGCGATACGAAGGTCGTCGGCCTTCTCGGCTACGATTTTCTCGCTGGAGCAGTCATCAAGATCGACTACTACGACGGCACGGTCGACGCATACGATCAGGCGTCGTTCGTGCCGCCGTCGGGCACCGTTTATCCGCTATCGCTCAAACTCGACGATGCTGTGCCGACCGTCAGCGCATCGCTCGGCGGTACGAGCGGAAACGATTTCATCGTCGACACGGGCTCGACGCTCGTCGTGCTCTTTCAAGGTTTTGCGGAAAAGCACGCGGCTGAACTGCCGGCCGTGAGCTACACGATCGCCGACAAGACGTATTATCCGCTCGTCACCGCCGAAGGCGTCGGCGGCGCGTTCCAGTTGCAGCCCGCGACCGTCAAGCATTTCGTCGCCGGCGCTAGCCTTGACGACTTCCGCGTCTACGACATCGTCAGCGCCGTCGCCGATTTCCAAGGCGAAGATCAAAACGGTCTCATCGGTTATCAGTTCTTGCGCTACTTCGACGTCTATTTCGATTACAAAGATTCGCTCGTGTTGCTGCAACCCAACCCACTGCTCGCGCGTTACAAGCCCGGTCTGTGATGTGCGTGCCTTGCGGGTGGACGCAAAATAGGGTATAATCTCTAGGCCGGCGTCAAGAGCCGGCCGTTTCATCTCGAAACGTCTATCGTGGGGGCGTCACGGTCTCGACGGGCTGTGCCCTGGCGAAGGAAGCAAGCGGAGTTCCGAGCTCTCCTTAAACGATCGGACAACGTATAAACGCGAATAGCGAATACGCACTGGCTGCCTAACTTAGGCTAGTCACGTCCGCGGGGCAACGGCGCCGGCACGGGCCCGCGGATGTCAAACAAGACGGCTACCGCTTGCGGGTACCTCGACGCGAGCGGAAAATCGATCGGGGCATGCGACTGCGGTAATCTTGCTCGGGAGAGTACGCGGCCGCGAGATCAAAGCCTGAGCTAAGCTTGTAGATGCCTTCGTGGGGGTCTTCTCGGACACCGGTTCAACTCCGGTCGCCTCCACCATTCTCCCATTCTCTTGTCTCCGCCAACCGTAGACCACGCACATCCTCTGGTGATAGAATGGGCGTGGGAAATCGATCGTGCAAGAACTGTTCGAAATGACGCGGCCGCGAAGGGCTTAGTTCATCAGCGTGAGCGAACGGTCAGCGACTCCGTTCCTTCTCGAAGGGACGCGCGTCAACGTACGGCTTGCCGAGCTCGGCGACGTCGACGCTATCATCGCATTCTTCACAATGAACGACGCGCACTTGGCGCGATATGGTGCAGCGTGCGCGCCTGAGAAATTGACACGGCAGCATTGGCTTGAACAGGTAGAGCAGAGCCGATCCGAGTTCTCGCGCGATGTCTCGTGCCGCACGTTCATCTTCCGTCGCGATGTCGGTGCGGTCGCCGGCACGGCAAACCTGACGCAAATCGCGCGCGGTCCATTTCAGGCGGCCTATCTGGGTTACTCACTTGCAGAATCGGAGCAGGGCAAGGGCGTGATGCACGAAGCGCTGACGCTCTTGATCCGATTCGCATTCGCAGAATTGAATCTGCACCGGATCATGGCCAACTTCATTCCCTCGAACGACCGGAGCCGCGCCGTTCTAGAGCGGTTGAAATTCACGGTCGAAGGGCGCGCGCGCGATTACCTCCGCATCAACGATGCATGGCACGAGCACGTCTTAACATCGCTGACGAATCCAGACTGGCGACCTTAAAAAACGAGTTGGTGTCAACGCTGGAGGAGTCGGCGGTCATCCACCCCAATGCGGTATCGTGCCGAAGTACATCATCACTTCGATCTTCGCTATACTTGTATGTTGTGTTCTCACGCAGCAGGCGCGCGCGGACACTCAACTCGGCATTCAACTGATCGCATTATCGGGCACGCATTTCGAACCGAAAGAGAACGTGTCGGGAACTGGCTTCGCCGGGTTCATCCAACTCGACGAGCGCTGGCGGTCTGTGCAGCTCCACTTGGAAGGGATTCCCTCGGTCGGCACAGCGCTTGTGAACACCGCAAGCGGACCGGTGCGTTCCACCCTTGGCATGTTCAGCGCGTCGGCTCGCTTCCGACTCGACCCCGCAGGGAGATATTGGTTCGGCGCCGGCACACAAGTGCTTGCCCAGCGAACTCCACAGGCCGGTCTTTCGAAGATCGACGCGTCGAGGCTCGCGGGCAGCCGCTACGAGTTGCTCGGAGACTTCCCCGTCGGCGCGCGCGCCGGTCGGTTCATCGAAACAGATATCGCCGCGATGCCGCATCTGAGCGGAATCGTCTACGAGACGAGGACCGCGCCGTTTTACGACCGCTATAGCGTCAGTGTCGCGGAGACGGCTGGAATGACCGATCTATCCCTGGCCTACGGCATCTCGCGCGGCCGGCTCGAATATCTCGTCGGCGGGAGAGCGATCAACTTCGCTGCGAAGTTCCCAAATGGCCGTGAAGCAGATCGCAACGTCGGCGCGGGCCTTTTCGCAACCATGCGCGTTCGTCTATGATGTGCGCATAGGGGAGCACTTGCGATGAAGTACTCCGTTCTCATACTTATCGTTCTCGTCGCCTCGCTTTTTGTTTCGGTGCAGGCCGCGAACGCTGATTCATGCCCGATCCGCATCGAGTACGCGGGTCTAGTCGGTCTGGGAGCGCAGCACGGGACTACAGAATACGAGTTGGCTTTCGGGCCTGACCGAGGATTCGATACTGGCCCATTCACAGTAAACGTCACGGCCACGATGGGCGACGGCACGCAAAAGAATATTGTCGTGGATGGAGTCATG
>DASQJC010000088.1:0-3085 GCA_035631255.1 Candidatus Eremiobacteraceae bacterium
CCGGTACCGACCGCCTCGATGACACCGACCGGCTCATGGCCGAGCACGAACGGAGCTTTGCGCGCGACGTACCAGTCCATCGCCTCGCCCGGGCAGATGCCGCACGCGGTGATTCGGACGAGCGCCTCGTCATCGCCCACCGTCGGCAATTCGACTTCGCGGACAGAGATCGACCCGTCGCGGTCGTACACCGCAGCGCGAGTGACCGCGGCGCGGGTGACAGCCGCGCGGGTCAAATCCATGAAAGTGCCTCACCGTCGGTCGTGAGAACGTTTGGCACAAGCGCGAACTTGTAGCCTTCTCGACGATCGAGCCGGTCGAAGACGCTGACGAGATCGTCCATCTTGTCGACGCCGGAGACGAGCGGCTTGACGTCGATGCCGCCGCGACCGAGCAATTCGTACGCTTCGCGTACGTCGGCCGGCGTGAAGTGAAACGCGCCGAGCAGCGCGATCTCGCCGTAGTGGATCTTCGCGGCGTCGAACTGCGCTGTCGCACCGGATGGCAAACCGCTGAAAAGCAAGACGCGCCCGCCGGACCGCACCAAGGAAGCAGCCTGCGTCCACGTCTCTTGCGTTCCCGCGCACTCGATCACCGCGGTAGCGCTGCCGGCGAGGGCCTCGACGGCGCCCACATCTTCGGCATCAACGACAACCTTCGCACCAAGCGACGTCGCGAGCCCTCGCCGCTCATCGCCTCGCGCTATGACAGTCGCGTTGACGCCTGCGCGCACAGCGTAAATGAGGTGAAGCAAGCCGATCGTGCCGGCGCCGATGATCGTGACGTCGGAAGGTAGCGGTTTGCGCGCGTCCGCCCGCCGCAGCACATTCCAACCGTGGACGACGCATGCGAAAGGCTCTAAGAACGCGGCTTCGATATACGACAGCTTCTCGGGTTTTTTGTAGACGTTTTGCCTGACGACTTTCGCGGGCAGCAACAGCTCGTCGCCGTACGCTCCGAGCGCGATGTCATCGAAAAGCCGATCGCATAAGTTCTCGAAACCGCGCACGCACTTGTCGCATTCACCACACGGCGCGGTCTGTACCCACATGACCGCATCGCTTTTCGCGAAACGATCGACGCCCTTGCCGATCGCGATGACGTCGCCGGACGCCTCATGCCCGAATGGACCGTACTGGAGTTTCGAATGACCGCGACGATACGTCTTGAGATCGGTGCCGCACGTGAGCGCGGCTCTGACGCGGACGAGGATTTCGCCGGGGCCAGGCTTGGGCGCGGTCGAGTCGCGCCACTCGATCGTACGCGGTGCGGTGAGGTAGGCTTGACGCACTCTTAGGCTCCGCGCAGCTGCTCGAGCGTGTCGAACGCGCGACGCATGTGCGGGATGACGATCGACCCGCCGACGACGAGTCCGACGTTGAACGTGTCGTAGAATTCCTCATCGGTAACGCCTTGGGCGACACATTGGCCGATGTGGTACGTGATGCAGTCGTCGCAGCGAAGGACGAGCGACGCGACAAGACCGAGCAGCTCTTTCGTTTTGCTCGGCAACGCGCCGTCTTCGTATGCGCGCGTGTCGAGGTTGAAGAAGCGGCTGATGCCAAGATGTCCGCACGCGAGGATCTTCTCGTTCATCTTGCGGCGGTAGGCGTTGAACTCGTCGATGTTCGGCATCAGGCAGACTTTCCAGGTTCGGCGACGTTGACGCCGGCGAGCTCTTCGTACAACGCGGAAACGGCGCTGTAGTCCTCGCGGCCGTGACCCGCACCGCTCGCAGTAGTGAAAAGTTGATACGTCAAGCCCGATGACGGCAGGCCAAGACCCATCTGCTTGGCCGCGTCGAGGGCGGCACTGAGGTCCTTGCGAAGCAGGTCGAGCGCGAAGCCGCCGTCGCGCTTGCCCGCCAGCCACGATTGCGGCAACCACTTCTCGAGGAGGTAGTTGTTCGCGGTCGCGGTCGCGAGAACCGAACGTACAGCGCCGATGTCGGCGCCCGATTTCTTCGCAAAGACGAGACCTTCGACGTTCGCGATCATGATGGTCGCGATGATGATCTGATTGACGAGCTTCACCGTTTCGCCCATGCCCGAGGCGCCGAGGTACGTCGGCGTGCCCATCGCGCGCAAGATGTGCTCGACTTTATCGAACGCGGTTTTATCACCGCCGGCCATGATGGTGAGCTCGCCCGTTTTGGCGCGCGCCGGACCGCCGGAGACAGGCGCGTCGACGAGCTGCACGCCTTGTTTTTCGAGCCTAGCGTGCAGCGCGCGGGTCGCGATCGGCGATATCGTCGACATGTCGATCGCGATAACGCCGGCTTTCATCGTCGTCGCGGCACCGCGATCGCCGAAGAGCGCATCCTCTACTTGCGGCGAGTCGGGGACCATCGTGATGACGACGTCGGATCGCTCCGCGACGCCCGCGGGGTCGTTCGCCTCAGTCGCACCCGCTTTCACAAGGCGTTCAACCCGATCCCGCGATCGGTGTGCGCTGACGCACAGCGGAAAGCCGGCGCGCAGCAGCGACGCTCCCATCGGCTCGCCCATGGCGCCGACGCCTATTAGGCCGATTCGTTCCATCCCATGACGGTTGCGGACGCCCTCCGTCCGACCCTTCGGGCGGCCGCTCGTGCCGGGTCTAGGCGGTTTGCCAGAAGGGAATTACTACTAGGCATGGATCAGGCAACGGCGCAGCAGCTCGCGCCCGAAACGGATGCCGCGACGCTGGGCTGGGCCGGCGTCTGGGGCGGATTCACCGTCATGGCGATCGCGGCCATCCTCGCGCTCTCGGCGTGGACCGCATCGTATCCGGCATCCGGTGCCTTCGTTTCAGCGATCGGAGCCGTCACCGCCGTCGCATATCTCGCGACGGCGTTCTTGCTGTCGAATCGGCTCGTCGTCAGCCGCTCGCCGGCGCTTATCTTGCTCGCCGCGGCGTACATCATATGCGGCATCGCGATCGGCGCTTACACGGTGACGTACCCGGGCGTCGCGCCCGAGTGGTGGCCGTTCGGTCCTGTCGCATCGCGCTGGTTCTGGGTCGTGTGGCACGGCGCAGCGGCGCTCGGCATCATCGGATTCGTCGCGCTCGACGACGAGTGGACGAGCAGAAGCGCGCTTGAAGT
>DASQJC010000089.1:0-2923 GCA_035631255.1 Candidatus Eremiobacteraceae bacterium
CTGGCGGCCAGAAGGGCCACGCGCCGCGCAACGGCCACGGCGTCGTGACCGCAGACGCAGCCGGCATCCGCTATCACAAGGGTACGCTTCGCTCTGGCCAGTCGATCAGTGCGGTCGGCACCATCGTCGTCGTCGGCGACGTCAACGCGGGCGCAGAGCTCGTCGCGACCGGCGACATCGTCGTCTGGGGAAGTCTGCGCGGCGTCGCGCACGCCGGCGCGGAAGGCGACGAATCGGCTGCCGTCTATGCGCTGCGGCTCGAACCGATGCAGTTGCGCATCGCGCGATGCATCGCGATCGCGCCGCCGCACGAGAAACGGCAAAAGCATGCGACGCCGGAGGTCGCGCGCATCCGGGAAGGCAAGATTGCGATCGAGCGTGCGTGAGTCAAGCCATAGGCAAATCACCGGCAAACAATCAGTGAGGCGGCGTTGAACGGGAAGACCTTCGTCATCACATCGGGCAAAGGCGGCGTCGGAAAGACGACGACGACGGCGAACGTCGGCACGACGCTCGCGATGCTCGGTAATCAAGTCGTCCTCATCGACGCCGACATCGGGCTGCGCAATCTCGACCTCGTCCTCGGCCTCGAAAAGCGGATCGTCTACGATCTCGTCGACCTCGTCGAAGAACGCTGCCAGCCGCGTCAGGCGCTCATCCGCGACAAGCGCGTCGACGGGCTCTTCCTCTTGCCGGCGTCGCAGACCAAAGACAAAGAATCGATCACCGAAGAGCAGATGCGCGCCGTCACGCACGCGCTCGCCCGCGAGTTCGACGTCATCATCATCGACTGCCCCGCGGGGATCGAACACGGCTTCCGCAACGCCGTCGCCGGCGCCGACGAAGCGGTCGTCGTCACGACGCCGGAAGTGTCGGCGATCCGCGATGCCGATCGCATCCTCGGTATGCTCGGCGGCCGGCGCGCGCGGCTCATCGTCAATCGCGTCCGGCTCGAGATGGTGCGCACGGGCGACATGCTGAGCGTCGAAGATGTCGCGGAGATCTTAGGGCGCGAAGTCATCGGCGTCGTACCAGACGACGAAGAGATCATCGACACGACGAACCGCGGCGAGCCCGTCGTGCTCGATCCGAACCGCCGGCTCGCGCGGGTATACACGGCGATCGCGCGCAGACTGCTCGGCGAGCAGGCGCCGCTGCCGAACCTCGAAGACGACGGCATTTGGAATCGCTTGCGCCGTCTGATCGGATCCAGGACCTGATGAAAGAGATACAGACACCGAGCGAAGCGACGTTCGCACGTCTGCAGGCGCCGGTCGAAGGCGTGGCGCCGCCCGTCGCAGAGACGGCGCGCGGCCGCGCTATCGTCGTCACGTCGGGCAAAGGCGGCGTCGGCAAGACGACGACGACCGCCAACCTCGGCACGGCGCTTGCCGATGCGGGCAAACGCGTCGCCGTCGTCGATGCCGACGTCGGACTGCGCAATCTCGACGTCGTCCTCGGGCTCGAGAACCGCGTCCACAAGCACCTCCTCGATGTCATCGAAAAGCAATGCACGATGGAGGAAGCGCTCGTCCGCGATCGCGTGCGCCGGACGCTCTATCTCTTGCCCGCCGCGCAGAACCGTGAAAAAGACGAGGTGCCCGAAGCAGCGATGAGCGCCGTCGTCCGCGCGCTGCAGACGGCGTTCGACTTCGTCCTCATCGATTGTCCGGCCGGTATCGAGCAAGGTTTCCGCAACGCCGTCGCCGGCGCGCAAGAAGCGATCGTCGTGACGACGCCCGAGGTCTCAGCGGTCCGCGACGCCGACCGCGTCATCGGGCTCTTGCCGCCGAACGTCCCAGCGAAACTCATCGTCAACCGCGTGCGCCCGGCGCTCGTCAAGAAGAACACGATGATGAGCGTCGAGGACGTCAACAACATCTTGCGTCTCGAGCTCATCGGCGTCGTGCCCGATGAGAAAGAGATCATCATCGCGACGAATCGCGGCACGCCGGTCATCGACATCGAGGGGTCGGAGACGGGCGCCGCGTTCCGACGCATCGCGCGCCGGCTTCTCGGCGAGACCGTCGCGATCCCGACGTTCCAAGAACGTCAGGGACTGTTCTCACGCTTCATGTCGACGCTCGGCATCGCCCGCCCGTAAGGCAGAGGAACGCTTATGCTGGATTTCATCACAAGGTTCTTCAAGCGGGAAGAGGCGAGCAAGACCCTTGCCAAGGAGCGGCTGCGGCTCGTCCTCATGTCCGACCGCGTCTCGCTCGCACCCGACATCTTCGACGAGATGAAAGGCGAGATGCTCGCCGTCATCCGTCGTTACCTCGAGATCGACGAGCGCGCGCTCGACATGCATTTCGAGAATCTCGAGCGGCAATTCGCGCTGCTCGCGAACATCCCGGTGCTCAAAGTCCGCTCGGCAGAAGAGATCAAGGCAAGCCCTGCGATCGGCGTCGGCGCGCACATCTTCAACGGTGCGTCGGTGGCGAACGGAAGCTCGCCGCTCAACGGCATGTCCGCGATAGCCGAGACGCCGCGATCGACTGCGTCGGGCAGACGCCGCCGCCGCCGTCGCACGACCCGCGCGAGCGGCACGAGCGGCTCGAGCGAAACCAACGGAGCCGCCGACACCAATGGCGCCACCGGTACCAACGGTTCGATCTCGAGCAACGGCACGAGCCATCTGCCGGAAGACGACGCGCCGAGCGACCCTGGAGCGGGGCCGGACGGCTTGATCTAGCCTCGCGTCGCGACGACGTCGATGCTCGAGCGCCCCTGGTACGTCGCGTTCAACTACCCGCTCGCCGCGGCTGCGATCGGGCTGTCGATCTATGGTCTCGTGGCGATCAAAAGCGCGACGCTCCACGTCGCCGACGCGCACCCCGACTTCACCCACCAGATCGCCTACTTGATCGTCGGCATCGTCGCGATGTTCGTGCTCGCGTTCACCGACTATCACATCTGGTAT
>DASQJC010000090.1:0-2487 GCA_035631255.1 Candidatus Eremiobacteraceae bacterium
CGATCGCGCTGGGCGCGAAGACATATAAGATGAAGTATGGGCATCGCGGCGGCAACCAGCCGGTCCAGTGGTGCGACACGGGCGAGGTGCTCATCACCGCGCACAACCACGGCTACGCGGTCGACGCCGCGTCGTTGCCGCGCGGGGTGACGCAGACGCTCGTCAACCTCAACGACGGCGTCAACGAAGGGCTGCGCCACGAACACCTACCGATCGAGTCGGTGCAGTTCCACCCCGAAGCATCGCCGGGACCGGGTGACGCATACGGCTTGTTCGCGAAATTCCTCGCGAGAATCACCCGATGACGCGCGACGACAAGCGATCCGTCCTCGTCGTCGGCTCGGGGCCGATCGTCATCGGTCAGGCTGCGGAGTTCGACTACGCCGGCGTTCAGGCGTGCCGCGCGCTGCGAGAAGAAGGTTGCCGCGTCATCCTCGTCAACTCGAATCCCGCGACGATCATGACCGATCCCGAGATGGCTGATGCGGTCTATCTCGAACCGCTCGTTCCCTCGCACGTGGAGGCGATCATCGCGCGCGAGCGGCCGGATGCGATGCTGGCGACGCTCGGCGGTCAGACCGGTCTCAACCTCGCTGTCGCGCTTTCCGAACGCGGCACGCTCGAGCGCTACGATGTCGAACTGCTCGGCACGCCGCTGCGGACGATCCGCCTCGCCGAAGACCGCGATCTCTTCAAGAAAGCCATGATCTCGATCGGCGAGCCCGTTCCCGACTCGATCGTCGTCAACGAGGTCGAGCCCGCACTCGCCTTCGCCGACGAGAAGGGCTTGCCGCTCATCGTCCGGCCCGCCTATACGCTCGGCGGCACCGGCGGCGTCATCGCGTACGATCGCGAGCAGCTGCGCGAGTTCCTCGAGAGCGGCTTGCGCGCGAGCATCGCGCGCCAAGTCTTGCTCGAGACGTCGCTGCTCGGCTGGAAAGAAGTCGAGTACGAAGTGCTGCGCGACGGCGCAAGCAATTGCATCGTCGTCTGCAACATGGAGAACATCGACCCGGTCGGCGTCCACACCGGCGATTCGATCGTCGTCGCGCCGTCGCAGACGCTCTCCGATCGCGATTATCAGCGGCTGCGCTCGGCATCGATCAACATCATCCGCTTCCTCGAGATCCAGGGCGGCTGCAACATCCAGTTCGCCCTCGACCCGCACAGCGACCAGTACATGATCATCGAGGTCAACCCGCGTGTGTCGCGCTCGTCGGCGCTCGCGAGTAAAGCGACCGGTTACCCGATCGCGAAGATCGCCACGAAGGTCGCACTCGGCCAGCTATTGCCCGACATCCCGAATCCGGTCACCGGCGTCACGAAAGCGGCGTTCGAGCCGACGCTCGACTACTGCGTCGTCAAGATCCCGCGTTGGCCGTTCGACAAGTTCCCGCGCGGCGACGCGCATCTCGGCAGCCAGATGAAGTCGACGGGCGAAGTGATGGCGATCGGCCGCACCTTCGGACAGGCGCTCGTCAAGGCGGTTCGAGGCTGCGATATCGGACGCGACGCGCTCACCGGTCATGCGATCGAGCAATGGAGCGACGACGAGCTCGATGACGTGCTGCGCCGGCCGACGCACGAGCGGCTATTCGCCGTCGCCGAATGCCTGCGCCGAGGCCGGACCGTCGACGGCATCGCCGAGCTGACGACTATCGACCCGTTCTGGCTCGACGAGATCGCAGAGCTCGTGACGACTGAAACAGCGCTTCGATCGGGCGCGACAACCGACGAGACCATCGTCCTCGCGAAGCGGCAGGGCTATGCGAACGCGACGATCGCGCGCATGACGAAGCGACCGCTCAACCAAGTGAAAGCGGCCGGCGGTCCCGCGGCTGCGACGACCTACCGCGTCGTCGACACCGCAGGTGCCGAGTTCCCGGCACGAACGCCGTACTATTACGCGACCGTCGGCGAGGCAGAAGAGCTGCGACAAACCGGTCGACGCACCGTCGTCGTCGTCGGCAGCGGCCCGATTCGCATCGGACAAGGCATCGAGTTCGACTACTCGTGCGTCCACGCGGCGTGGGCACTGCACGAGGCGGGCGTCGCCTCGGTCGTCCTCAACAACAATCCGGAAACGGTGAGTACGGATTTCGACGTCTCCGACGTGCTCGTGTTCGAGCCGCCGTGCGCCGACGAAGTCGAGCACGCGGTCCGCGCGACGCACGCCGACGGGGCGCTGCTCTCGTTCGGCGGCCAGACGCCGATCAATCTCGCGCGCGACCTCACAAAGCGCGGCATCAGATCGCTTGGCAACGATCAACAAGCGCTCGATCTTGCCGAGGATCGGCACAAATTCGACGCAGTGCTCAACTCGCTTGGTGTCGCGCGACCGCCCGGCAAGACGGCGCTCTCGTTCCGCAAAGCTCGTGAGGTCGCACGCGAGATTGGCTTCCCCGTGCTCGTGCGCCCCTCATACGTGCTCGGCGGGCGCGGCATGGAGATCGTCTATAATGAAGGCCAGCTCGCGGCGTATGCCGA
>DASQJC010000091.1:0-12857 GCA_035631255.1 Candidatus Eremiobacteraceae bacterium
ATGCTGCGCGACGCGCATGTCGACCCGAGCGTCGGCGACGTTCAGATCTCGATCCGCCTCGTCGAAACGCTGTGGGCTATCCAACAATATCTAGGCCGCGACGGGATTCACGAACCGATCATTGTCCACTCGGGCTACCGCACGCCACAGACGAACGCGATGATCGAAGGCGCGGCGCCGCACTCGCTTCATATGTACGGAGAGGCGTGCGACTTCGACGTGCCGGGCGTCGACATGGAAGATCTCGCGAACATCGCGTGGGCGTGTCCGTCGACCGGCGGCGTCGGCTACTACCCTGAGGGTTGGGTTCACGTCGATGCCGGCTCTCGTCGCTGGTGGACCGGCTAGCGCCCTACGTTGCGACCCTGGAAGACCGCGGCGGTCGAGATAAATCTCGACCGCTCCTTTTTCGGCACGACCTCTATTTGAGCAGCTTCATCAACTGAGTGCGCAGTGTCGCGACCGCTTGGACCTGCTGCACTGTCGGCTCGCAATCTCCGTCGTCGACCGCTACCATGAGCCCGCCAAGCGTGTCGTTGATGGTCTCAAGATCGTCGGTCCGCGAAGAGCCGGCAGCCTTCGCCGCCTTCCACGCAGCATAGGATCGATCCATAAGCGCCGCGATCTGTTGCTGCAGCGCCAACTGATCGGCATAGCCGGACGCCGTCGTCGTCAACCGCGGGTCTGGTACGACCGTTAAGGGCGTCGACGTCGAGTGACCGTCGACCGTCAAACGAACCGTGTAGTGGCCCGGCGCGACGATCGCACCAAGCGGCTCGGCAGGCGTATCGTGAGGAACGGCGCTGAACGAATACGTGTGGTTGATCGCATCAGGACGAGCGTAACGCAAATCCCACACAAAGCGATGCATGCCCGCCGCTCTGGACAAGACGAGCGGGGGACGGATCCAATACGTCGGCACATTCATCTCATCCAAGAAGAGCGGCGGATTGTCCGTGCTCGAGTAGTGTCGAACAAGCGCGCCGTGCGAATCGAGGATGTCGAGGTGCACGACGCCCGACGCGGGCGATCCCAGGTAGTAGTCGATGATCGCTCCGTCCGGCGGATTCTGCCCCGCGGGCACTTCCGGCGGGAAAGGCGTCTGCTGATAGCGCGCATGCCGGAATCGGTAAGCGACTTCCGGCGTGAATAGATGCGACCTAGCTGCAGCGAGGCTCGCAGATATCTGACGCAACGGCGTTATGTCGTCGAGAATCCAGAACGACCGTCCGTGCGTCGCGACGACCAGATCGTCGCCGTGGACCGTCAGGTCGCGCATCGACGTGTGCGGCAGGTTCAACTGCAAGGGCAGCCATCGCCCACCGTCATCGAACGACACGTAGACCCCGTTCTCCGTTCCGGCGAACAGCAGTCCGGCGCGAACCGGATCCTCGCGCACGACGTTCACCGATGCGCCGTTCGGCAAGCCGGACGTGATCTGCGTCCACGTCGCACCGCCATCGTGCGTGCGATATACATATGGATGGAAGTCGTCGAGACGGAAGCGGCTGACCGCCGCGTACGCCGTGCGGTCGTCGAAACGCGACGTCTCAAGCGTCCGCACTTCATTCCACTGGCCCATTTGTTTCGGCGTCAGGTTCTTCCAATGCGCGCCGCCATCCGACGTGCGCCAGATCAAGCCGTCGTCCGTGCCTGCCCAAACCACATCAGCGTCGCGATATGACAACCCGAGACTGAAGATGACGCCAAGGCCGGGCTTCTTCGGCGCGAACACGCCGACGGTCGGCGGAATCGATTCGTTCGCGCGCGTCAGGTCGGGGCTGATGATCTTCCAGCTATGTCCACCGTTGAGGGTCTCGAACACGACGTTCGCAGCGAGGAACAACGCGTGCTTGTTCACCGATGAGATCGCCATGGGCGCGGTGCGATCATAGCGGTACTGACCGAGCTCGTCAGGCGAGATGTCTTGCACTTGCTCGGTGCGCTGATCGTCGCGCTGCGCCTTACCGCCGTAGATGATGTTCGGATCGAGCGGATCGACGACCGCATAGCCGTACTCTTCGAGATTGATCGGATGGTAGTCGCGGAACGTGATCTCGCCGGCGTCGCTGCGGCTCGCGATCGCGGTCGAACCGCTCTCCTGCTCGGCGCCGTAGACCCAATACGGGAAACGATCGTCGGTCGTCACGTGGAAGAACTGCGCCGTCGGCTGGTTATACCACGGCGTCCAGGTCGCACCGCCGTCGGTGCTGATCGTCGCACCTTGATCGACGCCTAGGATCATGATCTTCGGGTTGAGCGGGTTGATCCAGATCGTGTGATAGTCGTCGCCGCCGGGTGCACCTTTGATCGCGGTGAACTTCACACCGGCATCGTCGGAGCGATACGTCGACGTGTTCGCGACGAAGATGCGATCGGGGTTTGTCGGATCGACGCGCACGCAGGCGAAGTCATCGCCGCGCCCGGTCACTCGCGCTTCGCTATTGACGAGCCGCCAGGATGATCCGGCGTCGTCGGACCGATAGATGCCTGTATGCTTGTCATCGGCCTGGACCCACGCATACATCCTGTTCGGCATGCTCGGCGCGATCGCGATGCCGATGCGTCCGAGCCCTTGCGCATCGCCGGGCAAGCCGCTCGTCAGCGCCTTCCACGAATCGCCGCCGTCGTGCGAGACATAAAGCCCGCTTCCCTTCGCTTCCATCTCGCCGCCCATGTGCCAGGGCGAACGCCGTGACGCCCATAGGACCGCGTAGACCGTCTGCGCATTCGCTGGATCGAACTCGAGATCGATCGCGCCGGTGTTCGCGTCTTTGTAGAGCACCTTTTTCCACGTCGAGCCGCCGTCGAGCGATCGATAGACGCCGCGCACTGCATTCGGCCCGTACGGATGGCCGAGCGCTGCGACAAAGACTCTGTTCGGGTCGTGCGGATCGACGATGATGTCGCCGATCTGCTGCGCGTCGCGCAAACCGAGATGCGACCACGACTTGCCGCCGTCAGTCGATTTATACATGCCGTCGCCGGTCGAAAGATCCGGCCGGCGCAATCCCTCGCCGCCGCCGACGTAGATGATCGACGAATTCGAAGGCGCGACCGCGATCGCGCCGATCGACTGCGTGTCTTGCGCATCGAAGATGGGCGTCCACGTCAGGCCGAAGTTCTCCGTTTTCCAGACGCCGCCGTCGGTCGGGGCCATGTATGCGACGCTGGGCTGGTCTGGGATGCCGGCGACCGCGACCGTTCTGCCGGCGAGAAACGGCCCGATGAGACGCCACCGCATGTCGGAATAGAGCGACGGCGATATGCCATTGTTCGGAGTCGCCGCACCAATGATGGCTATCGCGGCGAATGACATGACTAAGCGAAGCAGCTTGCACATGCCGCGTCATTTATTTGAGGGTTGAGCGGTCGACCTTCATGCGCCGTAGAATAGATCGATGAGGTGACAGATCGATGCGAAGATCGGGCTTCCTAGTCGCCGTCGCGGGCATGCTTGCCGGGTGCGGTCAAAGCGGACCGGAGAAGAAGTTCGACGTGCTCGACGCGGCAGCACAGCCGTTGCGCTCGAGATTCGACGCGGCGCGCGACAAAGTGCGCGTCCTAATGCTCGTCAGCCCGACGTGAGGGATTTGTCTTCACGGCGCAAGTGAAGTCGAGCAGCAGTTGCTGCTCACCAACAAAGACCCCGATCTCGCAGCCTTTGTCGTCTGGGTTCCCCAGCTCGGCGCGCATCAGGGCAACGTCGCCGATGCGACTCGCATCGTGCAGGATCCGCGTGCTACGCAATACTGGGATCCGAACGATGCGCTTGGCGACGCGTTCTCACCGGTGCTCGGCCTTGGCGAATCAGCCTGGGATATATACCTGCTCTACAGGCGGGGCGACACATGGCCCGCCTCGGGCGTTCCCAAACCCGACTACTGGATGCAGCAGCTCGGCGTCGCCAACGCGCCACGCCTTGATGGCGCCGTCTTCGCGCAACACGCTGCGATGATGCTGCGCTAGCGGAACGCGAAGGGGCGGTCGAGATTCATCTCGACCGCCGCGGCCTTCCCGATCAAGACGTGGAGCGGCTCGTCTACTGACAACCGTTATCCGTCAGAAGCACTTTCGCATCATCCGGCCCGAGCGACAACGGGCTGCTCACCGACCCGCCGTCGACCGACTGGTATGACTGCTTAGGCAGCTTTAGCGAATATGAACTATTGGCTGAGGCATTGACGACGATGAGGGCGCCCGAGAACTTTCTGTAATAGACGTCGGCGTGCGACTGATCGCTATTCATGTCCTCGCATGGCGATCCCACCGAGGCGTCATACTGTTGGTGCCAGTACTCGTATCCGTAACCGGGCAAATGGTCGACGAACAACGATGCGTGGTGGTCTTTGCCCATGAGATACGTCGCAAGCGCCCAGTCGAGCTGCCGGGCGCTAAGCGTCCGCGTATTCCACTTGTCGTCCACTAAGTACGGCTCCCCGAGGTTTTGAATATACTTCATCCACTTGATCGTCAACGCGAACTTCGTAGCTTCCGCATATCCCGTTCCGTAATCGGTGAAGCTGCTCTCGTCGTCGACAAAATCGACGTGGTTGAGCAGATCGACTTGCGCGGGATCGCCGTACGGACGGTTCTCCGGTACGTTGTTGACGCCGACCTGGATCGGGCGCTTCAAGCCGTGAAGATATGAGAATGCATAATGATGCCACGCGAGTACCGCGTCCGTCCACGCCTCGTCGACTTTCTGGCCGCTGAAACGCTTGTGCCATACGCCGCCGATGAACACGCCGCATCCGCCGTTCGCATTGTCGAGGCCGACGAGATCCTCGCCGAGAGCATCGTAGCCGCCGTTTTCGATGACGGGAGCGTACGTCTGCATCTGCCACTTGACGACGTCTGGGTTCGAGATATCGAGCGCGATATTCGGCAATCCGCCGAGCCCTGCCGGCGTGTGGCGATCGCACTTGTACAAGACCCAGTCCGGGTGATTGCTCTTCCACCATGCTAAATCGTGGTTCTGGGAAAAGTCGCCGTCGAACGGTGCATACCACGACGTCACAATCCTGTTGTTGCCTTGTTTCCACGCATGTGGTTCGCCGGAACCCCAAACTGCCTCGTAGCGATGCGCATCCTGCGTCGCTTCCTGATTGGTGATGCCGAAATCGAAGACTTGGAACGCGTGGATGCCGACCCATGTGTCTTGGCCCGATGATCCTCCGCTGCCGTTTCCGCCACCGCCACCGTTTCCGCCGCCACCACCGCCTTGCGGCGGAGGTTGAACAGAGGCCGGCATGACGGAAACGCTTCCGCCCCCGCAGCCGCTGAGGATTAGAAGTAGCATGCCGAAAAGAAAAAATCGATGCATTGAATACCCCACGTCCCGGATGCTTGCTCCGGGTGTTGAGTTGCCACTACCCATACTCACGCGGCGCGACACGCAGCGGCCGCACCCCTGCTAACTGAGGCGGTCGAGCCTGAGCTCGGCGCGATTATTCCTGGACCGCTTGTGTCTCGGGTCCGAAATGGAGAAATTCGTAATCGGATATGAGTCCAGGATATTCGTAGCGGCCGAACGTGTAGTTGACGCCCTCGTACGACGTGCCGCCGAAGATGAAATGCCTCGGTCCTTGCGTCGTCGCCGTCGTCGACTCGGTTCTGATGAACCACCACCCGTGCAAATCGATGAAGGTCACCGTCCACGGCACTGTGGTCGCCGGCCCTTCGTCGAATATCCCGTCTGTCACGAGCTTTCGAACATCGTACGAGCGCTCGTCGACCCATAGCTCGCGGACGCGATTGCGTTCCGGATGATCGCGCGGCGTCAGCGATAGATGATATACGGCGTTATCATCGATCGAATCTTCGCCGAGCAGCGTCACATCGTAATCGGCGGCGTTCACGGCGATTCTCCCGATGACCGGCGGCTGCTCGTCCGGCGGCACGGCGCCGCCGTAATGCTTTGGCGTGGGGCCGCGCGCGAGGTCGAAATCGTATATCGCCGACATGAGCGGCACGCCGAACGGCGGATCGATGTGATCGCTCGGCTTGCCCTCCGGGCTGATGCCGAAAAAGCTGAACCCGTATGGATTCGGCGGCGCGTTCGATGTATAGAGCGGAACCGTATGGACTGCGAGCGCTCCATCGTGGGTCCGAAGCAGCTCACGAAATCCTTCGTGGAGTCGCTTGCCGTAGTTCGTGTTCGCCTGGACGTCGACAACGTACGCCACGTATCGCGGATACGATCGCAAGTACATCTCGAGGCGCGCTTTTGCGAAGATGGTCGCCGCCGACAACCCCTTTGTAGCGGGCGGCGGTGTGCCGGACGTCTGGTCCTGAAGCACCTGCTTTAACGCCGGCGGCTCCTCAAAGGTCGGACTCGGACTTGGTTGCGGACTTGCGGTTGACACTAGCGCGGCCGCGAATAAGACGAACATCTTCATTAGTAAGTACGGCGCCCACCGCGAAATCCTCTCTTGGGTGAATTCTGTAGCGGTCGAGCTTTAGCTCGACCGCCGCGGCCTTGGGACGGTGAGTCTGGCTAGCGAAGTGCCAATGGGATGACGAACTTCAGTCCTGACCATATCTCATCGACGGCGCAGATCTTCACATCAACGAGCTCGAGCGCAAGGCCCGCATGCCGGACGTCGTTCTCATCGACGTCGGTCTTGCGACCGGACGATTTCTTCGGCCATGAAACCCACACCATGCCGTCGCGTTTCATGACGCGACGCGCGTCGCCGATCGCCTGGCGCAAGTCTGCTTCGGCAGATACGAACACGTGGATGACGTCGAACGGCCCCTTGCCGGTCGCATAGCGAAACGCACCGGGCGGCAGATCTCCGAGCGTGCGCGCGTAACCGCGCGGAGCGTTGCGGATCAAGACGAGATGGCCTGGTTTGATGCCGAGCTTTTCGACAAGCGGCTTGCCGGAGTAGCCCGATGTGGGCCGACTAGTCCGCGCAGCCGCGCCTCTCAACGACGAGCGACTCCGCTCGACTCGGCGAGTGACATCCCTTTCGTCTCCGGCGCCCACAACGCCGCGATGACGAGTCCGATCGCGGACAGCGCGCACGACGCCCACATGACCCACGAAGCGCCATGCGATTCCAGCAACGCCGGCAGCAAGAATGTGCCGGCCGCCGCACCGATGCGGCTGATCGCCGTGACGACTCCAGCTGCGGTCGCGCGAACTTGCGTCGGGAAGAGCTCCGCCGGATACACGAGCTCGAGGGAGAACGCGGGACCCATCGCGAGCGCATAAAAGACGAAGAAACACGCGATCGGAACGGCGCCTTGAACGAGCGCGAGCGCGAAGAATGCGATCGCGCTCGCGGTGAAGCTGGCGATCGCCAGCGGGCGGCGACCCCAGCGCTCGATGAGCCACATGCCGAAGATCGACCCGATGAGGAAAAATCCGGTGATGACGACCGAGCTGATGACCGATGCCGCGTGCGACAATCGAAGTGCGTCAAGCACCTGCGGCTCGAACGTGTAGATCGCGAAGAACGGCGTCACCTGGAGCAGCCACATGATGCCGACGAAGGCGACGAGGCCGCCGTATCTGCCTTCCATCATGCGGGCGGGATTGGTCGGCGCTTCTTCTTCTGCCTCATCGTCGATCGACGCGTTCGGGCCGAGCGCCTGCGAAAGCGCGGCGAGCGCTTCAGCCTTTCGCCCCTTGCTCAAGAACCAGCGCGGCGATTCCGGTGCCGATCGCCGGAGAAGCAACGCGAGCGCGGCGGGAACCGCGCTGCTCGCGAGTATCCACCGCCACGCATCCGGCCCAGCGCCTTGAAGCAGCGCGCCGACGATGAACGCGGCGAGAGCACCGACGAACCACGCGACCTGCATGCTCGCAAGCGCTCCGCCGCGCGAGCGCTGCGGCATGAACTCGCCGATGAGCGCGGACGCGATCGCATAGTCGGCGCCGATCGCGATGCCGAGGATGAGGCGCAGGAGCACGAGCTCGACGGCGTTCTGTGCGACGCCGAGCAGCAGCGAAGCGACGATGAATGCGACGAGATCGGCGAAGAACATGAAGCGCCGGCCGACAAGATCGGTGACGTAACCGAAGATGAGCCCGCCGACGAAGATGCCGATGAGCGGCGCGGCTGCGATCAGCCCTTCGACGCCTTGCGATAGCGCAATATGCTGCTGAAGGGTGCCGAGCGCGAGCCCGAAGCTGCTGAGGATGTAGCCGTCACAGAACAAACCGCCGTTCGCATAAACCGCGAGCTTGCCGTGAAATGCGCCGAACGGGACGTCTTCTAATGAAGCCCGAGCCACGTCAGGGGTTTATGGGGGCGCGGTCGAGATTCATCTCGATCGCTACATCTAGTGCGCGTTAGGTGATGGCTCGCCTATATTCGTCGAGCATTTCAAGCTCGCCGGCGCGCGTCAAGACTTGCTCGTGATGCGCCACCCAGTCGCGCTTGAGGCTTGCGAAGACTTTCTGATGATTGCGCTTTCGGTATAGTATGTAGAAAAGAGCACCGAAGAGTACCCACGCCGGCCCAGCGATGCGTCCGATCGGGTGGGTCAGGAGCGTGAAAACCAAAATCGAACCGATGCCCAGGAGCCCGATGATCGAGACGATCGACAGCGTCCCCTTAGCTCCGCGGATGGTCAACGGAACGTTCCACGGCATGCGGTACGGACGCGGCGCGCTCGGGTCTGAAAATCGGAGCACCATGAGCGCCATGAAGACGAGTGTATATGACAACGCTGCTCCGAACGCATACAGGTCCGCTAGGAAGTTCAGCGCTTGATCGCCCTGTAGATACGCGGCGATGAGTTCGACCAGCGCAACACCCGCGAAGAACAGGATCGAAAATACCGGCGTCTGCGTCTTCGGATGCGTGCGCTTGAACACCGCAGGCAGCAGATTGAAGTTGCCCATCGAGTATGCGATGCGCGACGCGCCGTACACGCCGGAGTTGCTCGAGATCATGATGAGGCACGCACCGAGCAACGGCACGTACAGCTTGAATAGCCAGCCGAGATACGGGATGAAGCCGGCGAGGACCGCGACCGCCTTGTCGTTGTTGTCCGCGTTACCTAGGTATGCGAACATTGGCGTCGCGCCGGCGCTCGTCTGCACGTCCGTCATGCCGAGCACGAGGTTCGAAAACGACAGCGCGAAGAGCAGGATCGTCAAGATGAGCGCAAGAGACGTCCGCGGCATGACGCTCGATGGCCGATACGTCTCCTCTGCCGCCTGCGAGATGCTCTCGAGGCCGACGAACGAGATGATCGCGAGCGAAACGCCGAGCAGCAGATTTGAAGTCGTCGGCCAGTGCGCTTGCATGTTATGCACGAGCAAGAACGGACTCCACGCGAAGATGAAACCGCAGACGAGGATGAGCGTCTCGTTGACGACGTCGAGCGCGGCGACGACCTCGTTTATCCGTGACGACTGCTTCACGCCCAGGACGTTGATAGTCGTCAGGAACGCGGTCATCGCGAGCACGCATACGAAATACCACGCGTGGTGCGCGGTCAGCCACGGCACTAGGACGCTGAGATATCCGATGCTGATCCACGCGAACAACGAGATGTCGATCGTGAAGTCGAGCACGACCGCCCAGCCGGCGATGAAGCCCATGAAATCGCCGAGCGCCCGCGTCACGAAGAACTGTCCGCCGCCCGCCACCGGGTACGCGGACGCGAGCTCCGTGTACGCGAGGCCGATGCAGACGTAGACGATGCCGGCGAACGCAAACGCGACGTTTGCCGCACCCATCGCGGCGCCGACGACCAATCCGAGCGCTACATATATATCAGCGCCGACGTCGGCATAGCCCCAAGCATACGACCCCCAGATCGAGACCGCACGCCGAAGCTCGGTGCTCTCCTTCGGTGCCCCGATAGCCACGGACGACATACCCGACTCGAGTTCGACATCCGTTTCGCAGGCCGCCTCCGGCCGAGGACGAGCATCATCCGAATGGACTATCCGTTCGGATACAAGAGCGGCCTTGCGAAGGATGGCGCAGCCTTACGACGCGCGCTATCATTGTCTGTGGCTCGATAGGCAGCCGCAACGATCCTCGGAGTCATCATGCTCGACCAGATAATCGGCCTCATCCTCGCGATACTCGCTCTTGTCTACCTCGCCTATGCGATGCTGCGCCCGGAGCGCTTTTAGAAGACCCGAACATGCTTGACGTCATTTTGATCCTCACATCGATCGCAGGCTTCTATCTCTTCGACCGCTTCACGGCGGCGTGCGGGCGCATCTGACTAATGACAGCTATCGGCTGGCTCCAAGCGGGCATCTACTTCGCGATCATCGTCGCGTTGACAAGGCCGCTCGGCGCCTACATGGCACGCGTCTTCGAAGGGCAGAAGACGATTCTGTCAACCGTCCTCGCGCCCGCCGAACGCGCCGTCTACCGGGCCTGTCGCATCGACCCGACGTCGGAGATGAGTGCGGCGACGTACCTGTTCGCAGTACTCGCATTCAGTTTCGTCGGCCTTCTCTATATGTATGCGCTGCTTCGGACGCAAGCGTGGCTGCCGCTCAACCCGCAGCACTTCGCGAACGTTGCTCCCGATCTCGCCTGGAACACCGCCGTTTCGTTCATGACGAACACGAACTGGCAATTCTACTCCGGCGAGAGCACGATGAGCTATCTGACGCAGATGGCCGGCCTCGCCTGGCATAACTTCGCGTCCGCGGCGGTCGGTATCACGATCGCTATCGCCGTCATCCGAGGCGTCACCCGCACCGACAAGACGACTGTCGGCAACTTTTGGGTCGACGTCACCCGCTCGCTGCTCTACGTGCTGCTGCCGATCAGCGTTGTCGGATGTCTCGTCCTCGTCTCGCAGGGAGTGCCACAGAATTTCCATGCCTATCAGAACGTCGTATCGATCGAAGGCTTCAAACAGGCGATAACCGGCGGCCCCATGGCCTCGCAGGAAGTCATCAAGGAGCTGGGCACGAACGGCGGCGGTTTCGTCAACGCGAACTCCGCATCGCCGAACGAAAACCCCACCGCTTTCAGCGATCTCTTCGAAATGCTCCTCATATTCTCCATCGGCGCGGCGCTCACGTACACATACGGACGTTACGCGAAGGACCAGCGTCAGGGCTGGGCGCTCTTCGCCGCGATGGCGATCCTCTTCGCCGCCGGCTTCACGACCGCATACGCGGCCGAGAGTTTCGGCAACCCGATCGTCCATCAGCTGGGCGTGGAGGGCGGCAACCTCGAGGGCAAAGAGACACGCTTCGGCGTCGCGTCGTCGGCGCTCTTCGCCACCGTCACGACCGACACGTCGTGCGGCGCCGTCAACTCTTGGCACGACTCGTTCACACCGCTCGGCGGTCTCGTGCCGCTTGCGGACATGCAGCTCGGTGAAGTCGTCTTCGGCGGTGTCGGCACCGGCCTTTATGGGATGGTGCTGTTCGTCGTCCTCACCGTGTTCATCGCCGGCCTGATGGTCGGACGAACGCCCGAGTATCTCGGCAAGAAAATAGAGCGCCGTCAGGTGCAGCTCGCGATCATCGGGGCGCTCGTCCTACCTGTCTTCGCGCTCGTCCCGACGGCGCTGTCAGTCGTCTTGCCGCAAGGCCTCGCGACTTTGACTAACGGCGGTCCGCACGGTTTCAGCGAGATCCTCTACGGCTTCACATCGACGAGTGAGAACAACGGCAGCGCGTTTGGCGGCCTCGGCGGGAACATGTACTACAACATCTTCATGGGCGTCGTCATGATGTGCGGTCGTTTCCTGTTCCTCATCCCCGCGGTGCTGCTCGCCGGCTCGATGGCAGGCAAACCGCGTGCCCCCGAATCGGCCGGAACGTTCACGACCCACTCGCCGATCTTCGTCGGCCTGATCATCGGCGTCATCATCATCGTCGGGGCGCTCACGTTCTTCCCTGCCGATGCGCTCGGCCCGATCGTCGAGCACCTCCGTATGCTCCAGGGACAGGCGCAGTAGATCATGCTGTCGCGACGCCGCATCGAACGCCGTCCGCGCGCCCGGTCGCTTTTCGACCGCGAGATCACGCTGCGCGCGATCGGTGATTCATTCGCCAAACTCGATCCGCGCACGCAAGCGCGCAACCCCGTCATGTTCGTCTGCGAAGTCGGCGCCCTCGTCACGCTCGCCTTCTTCTTCCGAGACCTCGCGGTCGGGCGCGCGGCCGGCTTCGACTTCGCGATCTCGATCTGGCTTTGGTTCACCGTCCTCTTCGCGAACTTCGCCGAGGCGGTCGCCGAGGGCCGCGGCAAAGCGCAAGCCGACCACCTGCGCCGTACGAAAAGCGACACCAAGGCGCGCCTCGTCAGCGGCAGCCGCAACGAGGGCGAAGAGCTGGTCAGCGCGACGGCGTTGCGCAAAGGCGACCTCGTCCGCGTCGCGGCCGGGGAGCTCATCCCCGCCGATGGCGAGGTCATCAAAGGCGCGGCGTCCGTCGATGAGTCGGCGATCACGGGCGAATCCGCTCCGGTCATCCGCGAGGCCGGCGGCGATCGCAGCGCAGTGACGGGCGGCACGCGCGTGCTCTCGGATGAGATCCTCGTGCGCATCTCGTCGAACCCTGGTGAGACGTTCCTCGACCGCATGATCGCGCTCGTCGAAGGCGCGAACCGCCAGAAGACGCCGAACGAGATCGCGCTTTCGATCCTGCTCTCCGGCCTGACCATCATCTTCGTCATCGCGGTGGCGACCCTGTCGCCCTTCTCGATCTACGCCGGCACGACCGCGTCGGTGACCGTATTGATCGCGCTTCTCGTATGCCTCATCCCGACCACTATCGGCGGCCTCCTCTCGGCGATCGGCATCGCGGGCATGGACCGGGTCATGCAACGCAACGTCCTCGCGATGAGCGGTCGCGCCGTCGAAGCCGCCGGCGATGTCGACACGCTGCTTCTCGATAAGACGGGAAC
>DASQJC010000092.1:0-5045 GCA_035631255.1 Candidatus Eremiobacteraceae bacterium
AGCGACGGGCGAAACTAGCAGCGCATGTCCAACCGAAAGTGACCGGGTGGGTCGACCTGCTCGACGTGGCAGAGGGCAGGATCGCATAGCTACGGAGGCGGTCGACCATGAAGGTCGACCGCTCCTTTTTCCCAGGGGCAAGGTCGTATAGCGCATCTAAAGAAGAATTGACTCGTGCAAAACATCAAGCCGATCATCATCGTGCCGATACTCATCGCGGCTGCCGCGATCGTGGCCGCCGGGCCGACTCCCCCTCCCACACCGAGCGCGACACCGATGCCGGCCGAGTCGCTGCCGCCGATCGCCGTCGAGATGTGCCAGTCCGAACCGGAGAGCGAGGACAACCCAAATCTTCATGTCGGCATCTCGTTCCGCAACCTCACCGATGAAGAGGCGACGACGGTTCGTTTCGATGTTCTCGTCATCGACAACGGCGGCAGGGTCATAAACGATCAGCTCGTGAGCATCCAAGGTCATTTCGGGCCGAACATCCTCATATCGCCGAAACGCTCGCCGCTGACGAACGATCTCCTCACGCAGCCGGAATATCCGAATTCGCCGGCATGGAACATCGCGAACCATTTCGGGTCGGGCGCTCGCAGCGTTCGATGCGAGGTCGACTCCGCCGAGTTCGCCGATCACACGGCGTGGCAACGGATTCCGCCCGAGTAGATAACCCTGGGGAAAGTACGCGGCGGTCGACCCAAGATAGCGATTCTCTTCTAGTCGTAGGACGAACGTCTCTAAAATCGGGCGGCCGGAGGTAACTGCCGAAAGCCGCTAAACAACGCTATTCTCTGAAAACTAAAGAAGGCGCGGCTTTTTCGCGCGCTGACGGGAGGAGACTTTCAGTGAGATCGTTCTCGCGCATCTTCGGTTTGGCTATAGTAGCCCTGGCGCTTTGCTCGCATTCGGCGCTCGCTGCGCAGCGATACTACGGCACGCCGGTCTACGTCACGGGGATCCCGGATCACGTCAATTACGCGACGCTGGGCGAGCAGGCGATGTCCGGCTCGACGGTTCCGTTCTTCCAGAATACGGTCACGTCGCCGCTCGACGGCCATTCGTACACGTTCCAAATCGTCGGAACCGATCCGACGCAGCCGCCCGCGTCGACGACCATCACGTACGTGCCGGTCGCAGTCGTCGTCCACTTCTCGAACGGAGCGGTGCTCGATCCGCGACAGCCTGGATGCAATGACACGATCCCGGTGAAGACGCGTTTCTTCAAATCGCCGCTCTTCACGAACGTCAACCTCACGTCGAACGGTGTCAACGTCGGGTTGACGCAGATCATCGACGGCTTCCAGCGCGCTGAGTTCTGGTCGATGGTCGGCGGCACGAACTATCACGTGTTGCTCGCGCCGTCCGGATCGATAAAAGTCGTCAATATCAACGCGCCGGCGGGATCGACGGCGGTAGCCGGCGCCTGTGCCGGTTCGAACCACGATCTTGGGGAGATCCCGTTCTTCGGTTGGGACTCAATCGTCCGCACTGAAGTGAACAAGTTCGCGCAGACGAACCAGCTGCCGGTTATCATGGCGTACAACGTCGTTCTGACGAGCGGCGGCTGCTGCATCATCGGCTACCACAACGCGTACGGCCGCACCGGCGGAACGCAGACATATGCGTACGGCGCTTACACCGATGCCGGCATCTTCCGCAGCAGCGGTATCCAAGACATCCACGCATACACGCACGAGATCGGCGAGTGGGCGAATGATCCGTTCGTCGACAACGCGACTCCGGCTTGGGGTCATGTCGGGCAGGTCAGCGGCTGTCAGAACAATCTCGAAGTCGGAGATCCGCTGACGGGCACGCCGTTCATCGTCCATAAAGGCGGATTCACGTACCACCCGCAAGAGCTCGCGTTCTTCTCGTGGTTCTTCCGGACGCCGTCGTCGGGCACCGGCGGATTGTTCTCGTTCGAAGGCACGTTCAAGTCGGCGCAGGGCGCCTGCTTGTAGTCCGAACTTAGCAGCACGATGAACGAACGGCGGTCGGCCTACAACAGGCCGACCGCTTGCTCTTTTCCAGACCTATGCCAATGTTGCAAAGTTAGCCCCATGACCTAGGTCCCAAGAAATACATCCGAGCATCGCGATCGACAAGAAGCAACGCGCGCGATCGTCGTCTGTTTGCACGGCGAGTACATAGGCGCGATCAAGCTCTCTAGAACATCAGTCCCGTTATCATATGATGCGAACAATCTGAAAATTCTCACAACCATGGCGCCGAAAAATTTTCGAAAAATTGAGTCGATTGGTCCGAAGGACACGCAATGTAGTGGTGTGAATGTCGCCTTCTTCGTTTGAGCGGATCTTCAATTCGTCGCGCACGGCGACGTGTGTCGATGAGGCGAAGACGAGCGCAAGCGAAACGGATGAAGTTGCATGTCCGTGTGACATTGCAGTTTCCCGCTGCTTGAGGAGGCTCGGACTGGCGGCGTCGACGATGTAGCCGACGCCGGCAGCAGCCGAGAAAGACCCACGGCCTGGGGTTTGGACGCTGAGCGGACGCCCCAGGCTGTATTATTTGGGTCATGGCGCGAAGCGAACATAGATTTGTCGTCCACGTCTGGCTTGAGGACGGCCTGGGTGGTCCTGGCAGGTGGCGCGGAGCGGTCGATCACTTAGGGCATGACCGACGACTGTATTTCTCCTCGCTCGGCGACCTCATGGACTTCATCCGCGCACGCATGAGCGCGGACGATGCGGAAGTGTCGAGCCTTCAGCGTCCTAGCTAAGGCCGACAAGAGCGCTGCCGAGCTGGAGCGAATCGGCTGAACCGTGGGCATCTCGCCACCGGGTGCGCCCCTCCGCGTCTTTCTGCTGGGCCAGCCGCGTTTCGAAGTTGGCGGCGCGCCGTATCGCTTCACGGCACCGCCGAAGGCGCTGCCGCTGCTGGCCTATCTCGTGCTGCACCGCCTAGCGCCATTGCCGCGCGAAAAAGTCGCGTTCACGATTTGGGAAGACGAGACCGAAGAGGACGCTCGCGCCAACCTGCGTCGTCATCTCTACCAGCTCCAGCGCGCACTGCCTCCGCCGCCGCGCGCCTCATCGCCCTGGATCGTCGCCGACGGCGATGCGATCCAATGGAATCCACAGTCGGGCGCGTCTTCGGACGTCGACGACTTCGAGCGTTTAGCGGCGCACGAACGCGACCATGTCGCGGCGATCGAGGTATACGGCGGCGACCTGCTCGAGGACTCGTACGACGAGTGGCTTTTCGCAGAGCGCGATCGGTTGCGCAACCTCTATCATTCGATCCTCGCCGATCTCATCGTCGAGTGCCGCGGCAGACGCGACGTGCAGCGTGCCGCGGGTTACGCGCAGCGCATTCTCAACAGCGATCCGTGGCGCGAAGACGCGGTGCGTCATCTCATGGCGGTGCGATACGAAGCCGGCGATCGCGCAGGAGCGATAGCGATCTACCAGCAGTTCGATCGGCGCTTGCGCGAAGAGATGGGCGTCGAACCGATGCCGGACACCGTCGCAGTGCGCGACCTCATCATGCGCAACGAGTCGCTGCCGTCGGCGATCACTACGCGCGCATCATCGTCGCCTTCCGCGTCAGCGAACGACGAAGATGATGAAGGTGCGACGGAGATATCATCCGCGACGCTCCTGCCGTTCGTCGGACGCGAGAACGAGATGGAACGTCTGCGCATGGCGTGGAGTCGCGCCGCGCGCGGCCGCGGGCGCATCGTCCTCGTCGGCGGCGAAGCGGGGATCGGCAAGTCGCGGCTCGCGGCGGAGTTCGCGCTTCAAGCGCAGGCACAGGGCGGGCGTCTTCTGACCGGCACGACGACCTATCCAGAAGGCAAGCCGTTCCAAGCGATCGCCGATGCGCTTCGCGGCGCGGCACCGCTGCTCGTCGCGCTCGACATCGCGCCGGTGTGGCTCGGGGTCGCAGCGCAGGCCGTTCCCGAACTTCGCGCCCGAAAGCCCGATCTGCCGACGCCGCCAGACGTCGATCCGGCACACGAGCGATTGCGCCTGTTCGAAGGGTTCGCGGTGTGTTTCGAGTCGCTCGCAAAACAGCGGCCTCTCGTCGTCATCCTTGAGGATCTCCACTGGGCCGGTGAAGCGACGATCGCCGCTGTGCAGTTCATCGTGCGCCGCCTCGCGCAGCTGCCGGTGCTCATCATCGCGACGTACCGCGAAGAAGACGCTCCGCGCGTCCATCCGCTACGCCGCATGCGCCGTGAGCTGCAAGAGGAGAAGACTCTGTTCACGATCGCCCCGACGCCGCTCGGCCGCGAGCACGTCGCCGATCTGCTCGGCCGCATTTCTGCGACGGGCGGCGGCATCGTCGCAGGTGAGAGCGAGGCCGATGTACTCCGCGAGCGGAGCGCCGGCAATCCGCTTTTCCTCAACGAGCTCATCCAAGGGATGCGAGAGAATCGGGGCGACACGGCCGGCAGCGCTTTGCCGGAGACAGCACGTCAAGCGATCGCGCAACGCGTCGCCCGTCTCGGCGATCAGGCACGAGCGCTCGCGGAGATCGTCGCCGTCATCGGTCAGGGATTCGACGTCGATCTCGTCGGCGATGTGAGCGGCTGGCCGGAGAACGACGTACTCGATGGATTGAGCCAGCTCATCGATCGGAGGATCGTCAAGGAGTCGGGGAGGCGCAGCGGTTTTGCCTACGCGTTCACCCACCACCTCGTCCAAGACACGATCTACGCGCAAGTCGCGGGCGATACGAGATCGCTGCGCCACCGCCGCGTCGCACGCGCGCTCGAGGAGACGTACCCCGAGAGGGTCGGCGAATTCGCCGCCGAGATCGCCCACCACTACGAGCTCGGTCTCGAGCAGGAGGCGGCTGCATCGGCGTACCTCACGGCCGCGCAGCGAGCGATCGACGTCTACGCGTATGATGAGGCGCTGTTGTATCTCGACCGTTGCATCGCGCTCGATAGTGCCGGTGCACTGCGACGCGAAGCGCTTGGCTTGCGCGAGACGATCCGTTCGCGGCGCGGCTTGCGGCAGGAGCAGCGCGAAGATCTCGATGCGCTCGAGCGGCTCGCAGCGGAATCGGGC
>DASQJC010000093.1:0-10676 GCA_035631255.1 Candidatus Eremiobacteraceae bacterium
CTACGACGGCTTCGGCGCCGACCTCGTCGGTCTCGGCAATTCGAGCTTCGGCTGCGGCGTCTTCATCCACGGAGTCTGGACGCAGCGATTCAGCGGACAGCAAGACGATGAGGCTTGGGCGCAAGCGGTGCTCACCTGGGCGTCGTCCGCCGCTTCGTTGCTCCATTCGCAGCCAAGACCGCTCGTACTCGGCGTCAATACCGTTCCCGAGAGCCGGCCGTTCGGCGATGCCGATGAAGATCAGCTGCTCAACAGCGTCGACTTCGTCGACGACGAAAGCGCGTTCACGAACTACGGCAACAACTATGAGTCGATCAACGCGGTCGACCTGATCCTGCAGTGGATGAACTACGTCCAACAGACGCTCAACAAACCGTACATCGTCGACGACAAGTGGAACACGGCGACGAACAGCCAGCAGCAGATCGGTTGGGCGATCGCGACGTACCTGCTCGGCAAGTATCACTTGTCGGCCCTCTTCACCGATCATCTTCCGGGTTACGGTTACGAATACTGGCATTCGGAGTACGACGCGCCTGTCGATCGTCCGTGCGCCGACATGCAAGTCGACCCCGCGCATAAGGGTGTCTTCTTCCGCTTCTACCAGGGTGCGTACGTCCTAGTCAACGCGTCGGCGTCGTCGACATACTCGCTGACGCTTCCGAAGCCGTCGTATCGATCGATCTTCGGCGGCACGGTGACGAGCCCGCTTTCGGCCACCCCGGACACGGGCTATATATTGATGACGAGCCACGGCTGCTCGTAGGCACTTCGGCGCGCTAGCGGCCACGGCGCACCGCTAGACGCCGCAACCCCGCGCGTGAACGCACCTCCGATATCGGAGGTGCGTTCATCATGGATGGAGTCGTCTCGTCGGATGGAGTCGTCTCGGCCCAAGGCCGTCACCCGGTCGTCTTCGGAGTGTATCGCGACGGCGACAACAACCTCGACGAAGCTCAGGAGCGCAACGTCACGGATTTCGTCGCCGCGACCTCGCGGGACCGTTCGTTGAAAGTCGTCGCGGAAGACACGACGTCGCTGCCGCGCTCACCGTTCGGCATCGGTTCGTTGCGAACGGAATCATCGGTCATCGAGAACGGGGATCAGCGGATCGTGCGAGTCACCGCGCCCGTCGACATGTCCGATCGAGCGACGCTCGCGAGTTTCGTCGAGCGCACGCTCGAAGCTCGGTCCTCGGACCCGAAATTCGCGCATGCGGACGTGTGGCTCGACCTCGTCGACCACGGCGGCGGTGACGGCGGCGGGCTCGAGGCGGATTCGAGCGGCGGCTTCATGTCGATAACGGACATCGCCGGAGCGATCGCCGATGGACGCGCGCGTTTTCGCGCCGAGCATCCGGGATCGGATGACAACGTCACCGGTGTCGTGGCCAATCAATGCCTGATGAGTTCGCTGGGCTTTTGTGATTCTTTGTCGCGCGTCGGCGTCAAGTATCTCTGCGCGTCGCCGGAGACGATGCTCGCGCCCGGTGTGCCTTCGGCCAAGGTCGCTGTCGACCTGACGACTGGTGATGCGACGAAATGGCCGGAGCGCGTCGTAAGCGATACGATGCGCACTCGGTACGGCACGGACGGCTATCATCCGGCGGCGGCGTTCGACGTGCTCGATCTCGATCCGAAGAAGATGGACGCGGTCCGCGCGGCCGTCAAAGGCTTCTACGAGTGTGTCGAACGGCTGCCGCGTCGCGGCGGTCATGGGGGTCGCAGCGAAGGAAGCGATGCGATCGCGGACGTCCGCACGGATATCGCTTCGGTCAAAGGCATGGCGCGCTTCGATCATTCGGCCGACATGCCGTGGCACGCGGACAGGCCCGCTATCGCCGTATTCGATCGCGTCGCCGCCGATGACCGGTTGCCGCAAGAACTTCGCGAAGCCGCTTCGCGGGCTTCGACAGCTGTAAGGGCGCTCGTCCTCGCGCATGGCGAGACCGCGAACTTCGGGCCGTTCCACGCGTCATACGCGGATGCGGCAGGTCCGACCGTGCACCTTCCGACGACGCGGCGGTCGTACGACGGATGGGCCGAAGCAGGCGTCACCGAGACGCACAACGATTTCTTCGACGCTGTCGGGGGACGCGAGCTCGCGCGCGCGGTCGGATCGTACAACGCGAAGGAAGACCGAGCCGGGGAGCTCGCCTAAGATCGGCCAGACCCAGGGCGCTTGCGCAGCGTTCTGGAATCGGCGGGCGATGAAGAAGTTCGCCGATTGCATCGCCGAGCGCGCCGATCTTTGGCGCACGAGCGGATCCGAATATGCGGAACCGGTCGAGAAGACGGTGGAAGCGATCGTCCGCGCGATCCGCGGTGGCGGCCGCGTCTACTTCTTCGGCAACGGCGGCAGCGCGGCGCAGGCCCAGCATCTTGCGGCGGAACTCTCGGGCCGATTCTTGCTCGAGCGCCCTGCCTGGGGTGGTCTCGCGCTGTCGGTCGACACGAGCGCTCTCACGGCGATCGCGAACGATTACGGTTTCGAGCAGGTCTTTGCGCGACAATTGGAAGGGCTCGTGCACCAGGGCGACGTCGCGGTCGGCCTCACGACATCCGGCAAATCGCCCAACGTCATCGCCGGCCTTCGCGCAGCGCGTGCCGGCGGCGCGACGACCGTCGCGTTAACCGGCAATGGAGGCGGCGCAGTCTGCGCGCAGGCGGACATCTCCATCATCGGGCCATCAGGTCCATCATGGAAAGTCCAAGAGGTCCATCTCACGCTCGGCCACATCATCTGCGAACTCGTCGAGCTTCGGCTGACGAGCGGTTAGACAATCGATGTTAGGAGCGGTCCTTGAAGGTAGTGGAAGGAGCGGTCGAGATTCATCTCGACCGCCGCGGTTCTTGAAGTTAGTGGAAGGAGCGGTCGACGTTTATCGTCGACCGCCGCGGTCTTGCCCGGAGCTGTTTTCGCGACTTGACGCGGACGGTTCATCGAAGCGGCGAGGGCTCAGATTCGAGCCGCGTCGCCGCAAAGGCATACCCTCACCGCGCCGACGACGCGAGATCGCGGCGGTCGAGATAAATCTCGACCGCTCCTTAATATAGAGCGAGGCCGCGGCGGTCGACCATAAAGGTCGACCGCTCCTTATTATAGAGCGAGATCGCGGCGGTCGAGATAAATCTCGACCGCTCCTTTTTCAACCTTGGCTAGAAATCTGTGTCGGGTGGCGCGTGGCCCGGATGCGTCAAGAAATACTGCGCATTGAACGGCGCTCGGATCCGCACGAATGGCGCAGGCGTCTGAGTGAAATCGAAGCAATCGCTGAGATCGTCGGCCCGGCTGTCGCTGTCATTGAGACTCGGCATGCCGAAGTTCTCTTCTGTGAAATGGAGAATGCTGCCGAACTCGTGCTGGACGTGCGATACGTAGCCGTGCCGCGCGTAAGGCGAGATGACGAGCAGCGGCACGCGGAAGCTCAACCCCATCTCGTCGAGCTGTGGCGGGGGAACGTGATCGTACCAGCCGCCCCAATCATCCCACGTGACGAAGATGGCCGTACTGCTCCAATACGGGCTCGCACCGATCGCGTTGACGATCGAGGCCACCCAACTCGGGCCGGTACCGCTTTGAGAACCCGGGTGGTCCGAGTTCTCGCCGGACGGCACGACCCACGTCACCTGCGCGAGCTGACCCGCCGGGATGTCGTTGAGGATCTGCGTCTCCGGTGAGATGACGTTGCGAGTCCAGTAGACCCCGTAACGGAGCGAGTTGAACGAATCGGGCGCGTTCCAGATGCCGCCGCTATCGAGCGGGCTCGGCGAGTAGAAGCGCCACCACATGTTCTGATTGTTCATGAGATCCGCAAGCGTCAACCACGAGAAGCACGGATAAGGCCCAGGTTTTTCGCCGCCGTCTGGAGCGACGAGCGATACCCTCGTGCCGGGCGGCGCGTCGCATCCCCATGGCAGCGCTGACGGATTGCCGATGACGTCGTCGGATTGCCCCGACAAGAGATAGAGATGCGCGGGATAGCTGCCGCTCGTGTTCGATTGGAACATGTTGTCGGCGATCGTGTACTGCATCGCCAGATTCCAATACGGCTGGATGTCGCTGTGCACGACATACTGATAGGGATACGTCGGCGATTGCGACGGCGTGCGATCGATGTCGAAACCGTCCATCTTCCCCTGATCCCACGACACCCACCACGTGTAGTGACGGTGGCGCAAGTCGTAACCGGTATTGAGATGGATCGTGCTGAGCTTCACGGTCTGGCCGTTGCTCATCTGTCCGTACTGCGCGGTGGAAGCGCCCGGAAAGCCGTTGAACAGATTGTCGAACGAGCGGTTTTCCTGGATGATGATGACGACGTGTTGGATCTTCTGCGCCGGGTTTATCGACGGCGACGGTTGCGGTCCGACCGAGACAGACGGCTCCGGCGATGGCCCGCCCTGAAGCAGTGAAGAGTTTGCGCTCCCGCCGCCGCCTCCGCACGCTGCTGCGATGCAGCCCGCGGCGATAACCGCGCACATCAAGCTCGACTTGACCGAATCGCGCGTCATCCCGCGCTCTTCATTTTGCGCGGCACCCATTCCGGCTCACCGTTTTCCACGGCGACCGCGCGCTCGACGAGCGCATGCATCGGTGAAAGCGAGCAAGCAGGGTCCGTCAGCGCTGCGTCGCCTGCGAGCAAGAACGCTTGGCATCTGCAACCGCCCCAATCGACCTCGCGCCGATCGCACGACTTGCACGGCTGCGGCATCCATTCGGTGCCGCGGTATGCGTTGAACGACGAAGATGAACGCCAGATGTCAGCCAGCGAGCGGTCGAGCACGTTCTCGAACTGCATCGTCTTGATCGCGGGCGCCGCTGGGCACGGAAATACGCGGCCGTCGGGCGCGACCGTCATGAACTTTCGGCCCCAACCATCCATGCACGGCTTGGGAAAGCGCTCGTAGTAGTCGGCGAGGACGTGGTCGATCTCGATCCTTCCCGCGAGACGCGTTCGAGCGGATGCGACCGCGGCGGCCGCCCGTTCGACCTGTTCGCGCGCCGGCATGAGCGCACCACGGTTGACGAGCGCCCACCCGTAGAATTGGACGTTGGCGAGCTCGACGCGGCGCACGCCGGTCTCTTCGGCGATCGCGATGATCGCTTCGACGTCGTCGATGTTCGCGCGGTGTAAGACGCAGTTGAGCGTCACCGCCATCCCGCTTTTCGCGACGCGTCGGAGCGCGTCGATCTTCTTCTCGTGCACGCGCGCGCCGGCGATCGAATCGGCCAGACCGGCGTGCGACGCCTGAAGGCTGAGCTGGACGTGATCGAGCCCGGCCGCTTCGAGGCGCGCGATGAGTTCGTCCGACAAAAACGTTCCCTGCGTGATGAGGTTCGAGTAGAGGTCGCGCTTGCGTGCCGACTCGATGAGGTTGACGAGGTCGTCGGCGCGCAACGTCGGCTCGCCGCCCGAGAAGTGCGCCTGCAGTACGCCGAGCGCGGCGGCTTCGTCGATGACGCGCGTCCACACGTCGACCGGCAATTCGCTTCGATACGACTGGAGGTCGAGCGGGTTGTAACAGTACGGGCACTGCAAGTTGCAGCGATACGTCAGCTCGGCGAGGATCGAAAGCGGTCTCGGCGCGTCCATCTCAGCCTCGAGCCGCATCGTCGAGCCACGTGTTTCCCGCGAATCGCGCGAGCAGCTCGTCGACGTCCGATTCGATCGTCGCCTGCGGTGCGTCGAATGTCTGCGACAAGGCAGCGGCGATATCGGATGACGAGCGCTCGCCGTCGATGAGCTCGGCGATGGCCGCCGCGCTCTCGCTCAGATTGACGACACCCTCAGGGACGAGCAGCACGCCGTTGCCGTCCGGCAAGCGACGAAACCGTACGCCGCGAGCGAGCCGGACCGGCACAGGATCGACGGCGCTCATCGCGTCGCGATTCCGCACGCAGCTTGCGTCGCGTCGAGGACGGCCCATAGCACGTCGCACTTGAAACGCAACGCATCGACGCACGCCGCCTGATCTTCGCTCGTCCGCGCGTGCTCGCATACCCACTCGAGCGCGTACTCGGCGTCGCGCGGAGCGATATCGATCCGCGCGCGGAAATAATCGAGACCGGCCGGATCGACCCACGGATATTTCTCGAGAAGCGCCGCGAGCCGCTGCGTCATGAGCGTCGGAGCGAAAAGCTCGGTGAGCGACGATGCAACCGCCGGCAGCCACGGCTGCGTCCGCGCGAACGTGACGTAGCCGTCGACCGCGAACCGCGTCCCCGGCTGGACGAACCGTTCGGAACGGACGTCGGCTTCGTCGAGACCGACCGCTCGCGTCAACGCGATCCACATCTCGAACCCGCCGCCGCCGCCTTCGAGCGTACCGTCGTGATCGGTGATGCGTTTGATCCAACGACGGCGCATCTCGCGCGTCGGCAGCGTCGAGAGTATCGCCGCGTCTTTGCTCGGAATGCTCTTCTGGTAATAATATCTGTTCGCCGCCCACATCCGCAGCTGGTCGGGCGAGAGCGCGCCGGCGTTCATCATCACCTGGAACGGGTGCTTGTCGTGATAACGCTCGGCGCCGACCTGTTTCAGCTGTCCGACGAACGAGTCGCGATCAAGCACGGGCTCGTACTCCGCCGACAAGCTCGAACACCGCGCCATCCATGGCGACCTCGAAACCTGCATCCGTGACCTGGTCAGCCTCGTCGCTCGCTGGATCAAGCATCGGGTTCGAGTTGTTCAGGTGCGTGAAGAAACGGCGTGGACAAGGGCACGTGCGCAACGCAGCGAGCGATCCGCTGCGCCCTCCGACCGGCTGATGGCCCATCATCGCAGCGGTCCGCGTGCCGAGTCCGAGCCTGATGAGTTCGTCGTCGCTCCAGAACGATCCATCGAAGAACGCTGCGTCGCAGCGAGCTGCTGCACCCGCGAGCGCTTCGTCGACGTCGGCGAAGATCGGCGCGTACAGCGCGCGAGCGCCTTTTTCACCCTCCACCAAGTACGCGCATGCGGCTCCGCGAACGGCCGCACCGCCGGCATACGACGGAAGCAGACCGCTCACGGGGATCGCACTGATGCGAAGACCGGCGACGTCTGTCGGCGCTTCGCCGACGACGTGCCACGTGCGTGGGGCGCGTGCGAACGGAGCGAAGATCTCGTTTCGCAGCAGCGTGTCGCGGACGACCTTCGTCGAATACACGTGCAATTCGCCGGCCTGACGGAAATCGAGAAGACCGGCGCAGTGATCGACGTTCGCGTCCGTGAGGAATATCGCTTCGATAGGCGTCTCGCGAGGCGTATCGCGTCCGGATTTCGGCGCGAGCGCTGCGTCCGCGGCGAGCTGCGATCGGATGTCGGTCGTGACATTGAAAAGCACCCACGCTTTGCCATCCGCCGCGGCGGCCAGCGAAGCCTGAGTGCGCTGCGGCAGCCGATGCTCTCTGGCTGCCGTGCAGTTCCCACAACCGCAGTTCCACTGCGGGACCCCACCGCCCGCGGCGGAGCCCAGCACGTGCAGCTGCATCAGGTCACTCTGGGAGTCTCGTGCTCCCCATGTACGCGGTCACTTCCGCGCCGAGCGATACGTGCTCGAAGTCCGGTCTTTCCCAGCGAAGTTTCATGGCGCTATCCTTTCGCAGCATCGAGGTTCGTCGGGCCGGACCGGGCTCCCCCGGCGCGGCCAGAAAATTGGTCATTTCAGCCCAATGAGGCCGAAGGCGGTGACGCTCGAAGCGCCGCCGACGTAGACTTTGCCGTTTGCGACGGCGGGGGTCAGATACGGGTTGCCTTTCGAATTCTGCCAGTAACCCACCGGCGCTTCGAAGAGCATATCCGCCGGATTCGAGGCGTCGTATGCGCGAAGTGTTATAGGTGTCTGCGTGATGTCGTCCGGACGCGTCGTCGCCCAAATGATCGCTGTTCCGGCCATCGTGCCGTTCGACGTCACGACGGGCGTCGAGCCGCCTTCGCCCGGGAAGATGTTCGTCGATTCACTGCTGAGCACGAGATGCGGGTTCGGCGCATCGACGAGCGCGAATTCTTTCAGGTAATCTTGATTGCCCGCGAAGACGACGAACTGGCCGTTCGGACCCTCGAAGTAAGCCGGACCGCCGTGGACGCCTTTGTTCGCCGTTCCCGCGCCCGCGCGCACGGTCTGGACGACGTTGTCAGGCAGCGTCGACGTGTAGCCGCCGAGCGAATCGCGGTTCATGAGATAGATGTTCTTCGTCTTGCCGGCCATGACGGCGAGCCGCGGAATCGTGGCGCCCGCTTGATCCGGAATCACCATGACGCCGCCGCTGCCAAGATCCTTGTGCGGTTCGGTGCGGATCGCTCCTGGCGTGAACCAGCTCGCGAGCGCGAGATTCGGCGTCAGCTCGATCACTGAATCGCCGAAGTCGCCGTCGGCGTCGAAATTGCCGTTGCCGGTCGAGAAGTAGAGATCGCCGTTCGGATCGGCTGCGATGCCGAAGCCGGCCATCCAAATCGTCGCGAGATATTGCGACGCCGGATCGTCCTCGGTCGTGTAGATCGCCGTCTGCGCGAGCGAGACCTCGTCGAATGCGAAGACCCAGCCGCGCGAGATGGTCGGAAAATTGTCGCCGTGCGAGCCGAACGCGACGTAGACCATGCCGTTGTTGACGAGAAGCGCGGGCCGTTGGAGCTGTGCGCGTGACGAGAACGTCGCTTCTCCTCCGCCAGACATGCCGACTTCGCCCGAGACGACGACCGGACTATTCGCGTTCTCCGCACCGGTGTCGAGCGCGATCGAATGGAGCTGGTGCTCGTACGTCGTCGTCGAACCGCTGACGATCTTGAGATCGGTGATGACGAAGAGCGCATTGGCAGCCCGGTCGATGGCCGGCGTGCCGACGATGCCGATCGTGGGCCAGACGTTGTGGTTGCTGACGTTCGTGGCAGGCACGGGCGTGATGCCGTGCGCCGGATCGGCGAACTTGTCGATCCACAGCGTCGCGCCGCTATCGGCGTCGAACGCGTAGAGCGTGTCGTTGCACGTCGCGACGTAGAGGACGTTGTGGATGGTCGAATCGGGCAGCGTCACGTTCGCCAAGTACAGCGGCTGTGCATAGACGTTGCCGTCGACTTGCATCGACCAGAGCTGACCGAACGTCGACGGGCTCACGTTGCCGGTCGTCAGCGTCGATTCGTACGGATCCCAGCCAGTCCGCAGCGTATCGTAATGGAAGGTAGGCTCGTCGATCTGCACGCCGTCGTTCGCGACGACCGTCTGTGCCGTCGCGCGCGAGCGGATCTGCGCCCACACGCGTGCGCGCGGCGCGAGCGTATGGCGTATCGGCACGCGCGTGACCGGACCGCGCGAGATCGCATAGCCGATCCACGTGCCGTTCGCATAGACGTCGATCCGCGAACCGACCGGAGCATTGCGTACGAAGACCGCGGTCGACGTCTGATCGGGCACGCCGATCGTGACGCGATGCGCCAACGGCTTCGCAACGCTCGCCGGTCGCGCGAACAGTGGATGCGGTGCTGCGTTTGCGAATGGCGCCCCTAAGCTAGCACCGGTGAGCGCGGTCGCGAGGATGAGCGTGATCGCGAAGTTCATCATATGATAGCGTAATGGAAGCGGGGTATGAAGCGCGTTGTCGTTCCCGCGCTATCATAACCCGCCATTGTTCGACTGGTGAAAGGGCTTAGGTCCCTGCGGCGTTAGCCCCGAGGTCGCGCGTTAGGCGTGAACGGCGTCGCGGACGCCTTGCGGATCTCGCTTTCGAGAAGGAACGAGTCGATCGCGAATTTAGCGGCCCAGTTGGGATACTCCCAAGGATCGTACTCGCCATCGATCGGAAACGAACCCTTCACAGCGCCGACGACGTCCGCATCGCCGTCGATGAGCATCGTGCGGCGCACGTAACGGTTCGCCGAAAACGCCGCTTCGAGATAGATCGACTCGCCGGTGAAGCGCCACAAGAGCATCCAGTTCGTCGCGTTTTGCACGGTGCCGGTCAGGCACGACCAGCGCGCGGCGGGCCGCCAATTGCGATCGAGACGTCCGGGCAAGAATCCGTCGGGGCTCAGCTGTCCGAGCATGCCGTCCGCGCACAATCGCGAAGCCGCGAGTATCTCGTCATCGGCTTTGTATGCGTGGCCTTCGAGTAACCCGCGAAGCGCGTAGCCGAGCGTGTGCGTCGCGGGCGTCGCCGGATTCTTGATCGAGCACTTGTCGAACCAGCCGCTTTCGGTCTGCACGGTGATCGCCCAGCGGACGTTGCGCAGACCCGCCTCGCCGTAGCCTGCGTTCGGCTCGACACGCGCAGCTTCGAACAGTCCCCACGCGACGTGCGTGTCGTACGCCTTCGCTCCCGCTTGGGCCACCATCGGCGATTGGTTGTGCGGCCACGACCCGTCTTCGGCTTGCGTCGAGACGAGCCAATCGGCGGCTTTGCGCATCGGCGCGCGATACGCATCGCCGAAACGTGCGACGCCGCATGCGAGTCCGATGAGGATCTGCCCGGTGTTGAAGGTCACCGGCTTGAGCTGCTTGGCTCCGACCTGCCCTGCCTGAAATGCGCCGCTTTCGAATTGGATCGAGACGAGCCAGTCGAGCATACGCTTCGCGCGCTGCGCGTACGACGGGTCGCCGGTGAGATCGCCGTACGCGATCAACGACGGGATGATGTAACCGGTCGTCTCCGGATATGAGGACGCCCAGCCGTGCTTCAGGCTGAAATTCTTCGCGACGCCG
>DASQJC010000094.1:0-9025 GCA_035631255.1 Candidatus Eremiobacteraceae bacterium
AGACCAAGCGATCGTCGATCGCAACGCGCCCGGCGCGGCTGTGCCATCCGGCGCCGTCGAACTCGATCAGGTCCAGAGGTCCGTCGCGGCGCGCTATATGCTCGACACGCCATCGGACCTGCACTACGCTCTCGCTGTATACGCGAGCGATTTCAGCGCGTTCGGGTCGAGCGTCGATCCGCGTTTTTCCCTCGTATGGACGCCCACCGCTCAGACATCGCTGCGCGGCTCGGTAGGCACGACGTTCCAAACGCCGCAACTGCCGGAGCTGTACGTCCCGCCAGCCTTGCCGCCGCCCGATCCCGATGGGTTTTTCCACATCGGCAATCCTCATCTCACAGCCGATCGAGCCACCGACTACGACGTCGGCCTCGATCACATCTTCGCCGCCGGCGCATCATCCATGCGCGCCGGAATCGATCTCTACCGGAGCGACGTGCGCAATACGTCGACGTTATTCGTGCCGGCGATCGACTGCAACCCATCTTCAGGCCCGCCGCCGCCGCCGAACGAGTGCGAGTCCTTCCCGGTGAATATCGGCGGCGCGACGTACCAAGGCGTCGAGGTGACGTTCGAGCGATCGCTCGGCAGATCCACTGACATCCGTGGTTCGTACGACGTGAACAGCAGCTTCCCGATCGACATCCCGCCGGCGTTCTCTACCGGTACGATCGTCGACGGCGAGCAATTCCTCGGCGTACCGCTGCATGCCGCCGCAGTGGAATTGTCGGTGAAGACGTCTCCGGCGTTCGAGTACGAGACCGGCGTCCACTATGAGGGCAAGTACAACGAACTGAACCAGCCGCCGTTCGCGACGCTCGAGGCGGGCGCCACGCTCCACACCGGACGGTTCGACGTCGGCCTGTACGGCACAAACCTCACCGGAGTCTACGACGAGCGCTTCACCCGCGCGGACAAAGGCGTGCCGTACGGCGGCATCGCCGGCCCTATCCCGACCGATGCGTTCTCGCTCCAGGGCACCGCGCTGACGCTGGTCCTGACGCTCCACGGCTGAGCGAGAAAGTGGATTGAAACGAGGAGCGGTCGAGATTTATCTCGACCGCCGCGGCCAAACTGATGCGGAGTCGGCTCCGGTCGAGCTAAAGCTCGACCGCTACAAAGGTACACGTTGCGCAGTCTATGCGCTGCGGTTGAGGGCCGGTTCGGCCTCGAGCTCCTCGCGTATCGGCTCGTCGCCTTCCTCGGTGCCCGGCAATCCGCCGCACGCGATGTGTCCACAGTCGCAACGACCTCGGTCGGCCTTTCGCTCCGCGCAACGGGTGCAGCAGAACGGTTCGGGAGACGAGCTCGAGATCGTGCACTCGCAGGAAGGCCGTCCGCAAGAGATTTCAGCCATGCGTGGAGTGTACCCCGACGCTCGCGTCTCAAGCCTTGAGTCGGGTGATGTTTATCTTCTCGCCACGCGGGCACTGAAATGCCCATATGCGGCGTGTACCGCTTCAAAGCGTGGGAGGTTGGGCAGTGGCAAACATCATCTGGACGATCATCGTCATACTCTTCGTCCTCTGGTTGATCGGTTTTATCGCGCACATAGGCGGATCGCTCATCAACATCCTCATCGTCCTCGTCATCATCGGCGTCATCTACAACTTATTGACTGGACGGCGAGCGGTGTAGAAAGATGCTCGGGCCGACCTAGCGCCACTTCGCACGTAGTGCTTTGACGGCGCTCTCGAGCGACCGCGGCCTGCGAGCTGCGCCCTTCCACGGGTCGCCGCGTCGTTTGAGCAGTTTCGGCACCGTCTTGATCGTCCACGTGAGGAAGAGCGCGCGAGCATCGCGAGCGCGGGTCGACTTCGCCTTTTCGATCTCGCGCCAGTCAAGCGGCATCGAGACTGGGGCGCCCGGAAAAGCGCGGACGGAATACGGCGCGACCATCGTCTTGCCGCGACCGATCTGGACGAAGTCGAAGTAGACCGCATCCTGCGGTCGTCTCGAAGTCGACCGCTCGAGGCTGACGTCGTCGGGCATGAGCTCGACGATCCGCCGCGCGACGACCTCGCCGAACGTCTTCACGATATCGTAGTCGTAGCCGGGACCGAGCGGCACGAGCACGTGGAGCCCGCTGCCGCCCGACGACTTCACGAGCGGCCGAAGCCCGATCTCTGCGAGGATGTCGCGCAGGCCGAGCGCGACGGCGGCGAGGCGTCGCAGAGGGCATTTGTCGCCCGGATCGAGATCGAAGAAGACGAAGTCCGGCTCATCGAGAGAATCGACTCGTGACGTCCAGACGTGGAGCGTGACGGCCGCGAGGTTGGCGAGATACGCCAGCGTTTGCGGGTCGTCGCAGACGATATAGCGGACGCTCGCGCCGTCTTCGGATCCGGAAACGATGGCGGTCTTCAGCCAGTTAGGCGCACCGCGGCCGACGTTCTTCTCGAAGAACGATATCCCGTCGATGCCATCGGGGTAACGCTGAAGCGATAGCGGCCGGCCTGCGAGATACGGGAGCATCGTCTCGGCGACCGCGGCATAGTACTCCGCGAGGTCGGCCTTCGTGTAGCGCTCTTTCGGGAAAAGGATCTTCTCGGGCCGCTTGATCTCCACCGTCGCCGGGGGAGCCGCGAGACGAACCGCTTCGGGTTCGCGCCGCGACTTGGCGATGCGTGCCGCGAGCGTTGACATCGATCCGCTCGCAACGCGGTTCGACTGCCATTGCTTTGCGCGCGGGTCCGCTGCGACTTGGTCGAGCGTCCGCTTCGTCAACACGGAACGGTCGTCGCGTTTGGTCGCACCCGGCTTCGCGAATTTGTCGCGCTCTTTGATGAGCAGCCATGCGTTGTCGCTGCCGTCGCGCGATCTGATCTTGACGAGCGCGAAGTTGCCGCGCAGCTTGTGACCGTGCATGACGAGTTTGAGCGACCCGCGCTCGATCTCTCGCGCCGGATCCTCGCCTTCAAAAAGACCGTACGTGCCCTCATCCCAGACGATGACCTGGCCTGCGCCGTAATTGCCCGCTGGGATCTGGCCCTCGAAGCTCGCGTAGTCCAGGGGATGGTCTTCGACGCGCATCGCGAGGCGCTTGTCCGCAGGATCCATCGACGGACCTTTGGGCACGGCCCACGACTTCAACGTGCCGCCGGCTTCGAGCCGGAAGTCGAAATGGAGATGCGATGCGCGGTGCATCTGCACGACGAAGCGCAGTTCGCCGCCTTTGCGCGAGCGACGTTTCGACGACTGCGGCTCAGGTGTTTGCGCGAAGTCGCGTTTCTTGCGATACTCTGCGAGATCCGGATTTCTCGGTCGAGCGCTCATCGCGACTTGCGCTGTGGCGACTCGCGCACGCACTCTTCCGGCCGCTTATCGATTCGAAGTCCGAGGTAAGCCGGGTGGCGCAGAACGTTGTCGTAGGTCCACTCGCCGAACTTCACCTCGGCGACGAGTTTCGGCCGCACCCAATGGACTGGCGAATTGGTGTCGGGATCTTCCGGAACCGGTTTGCGCTTCGTCTCGAGCGGGGCAAGGCGGCGATGAAGATCGGCGAGCGTCGCCCAATCGAAGCCCGTGCCGACGTGACCCGCGAAATGCAATGCTCCCTTGTCGTAGACGCCGAGAAGCAGCGCGCCGAAGTAGCGCCGCGAACCCTGCGGTTCCGTCCATCCGACGATGACGAACTCCTGGCTCAAGACCGCTTTGAGCTTGAGCCAATCGCGCGACCGGCCGGAGACGTACGGCGACGCGCGGCGCTTCGCGACGATCCCCTCGATCCCGAGTTTGCCGGCTTGGGCGAAAAGCCGCTTGCCGGCGCCGACGACATGCTTCGAGTTCATCACGAAATCGTCGTTCCCGCGTAGCGCGCTTTCGAGCGCAGCTTTTCGTTCGTCGAGCGTCTTCGCCCGGAGATCGGCTTCGACGCGCCCGAGCAGATCGAACGAGACGAAAGCGATCTGGCCGGGGGTCGGATCGCCGCCGCGCAGGCGATTGATGCGCGGCTGAAGCCGCTGGAAACTCGAGTGGCCGCGCGCATCGAGGCTGACGATCTCGCCGTCGACGACGACCGGCAGTTTCTTGAACGCCCCGCGAAGATCGGCAAGCTCGGGGAAGTACGGCATCATGTCGCGACCGGTCCGCGAAACCGCTGACACACGTTTGGGCTCGACGAGGCACATGAGGCGGACGCCATCCCATTTGAGCTCGAACAGCCAGTCATCCGAGTCGAACGGCGCGCGTCCGAGCGACGGGAGCATCGGGGCGGGCAGATGACCGCCGAAAAGCGTTCGTCTCAATGTGGCCCCTTGTCAAGGAGCGGTCGACCTTTATGGTCGACCGCCGCGGTCTTGCCTGAGCGTGATCTGAGATAGCGGGAGCATTTCGGAAGATCGCGGCGGTCGAGATAAATCTCGACCGCTCCTAGGTTACACGCTAGGCTGTCTTGACTTTGATCTTGCGAGCGCCAGCCTTGCCGTTGCCACGCGATTCCGGCTTCGCAGGAGCCTTGGTGCCCTTTCCTTTGCGTTCGGCGAGGCTCTGCTGGAGGACGTCCATGAGATTGACGACCTTCGACGGCGCCGCCGCTTTCTTCGCAGCGCGCTTTTGCGGCTGGCCCTTCGCGCGAGCCTCGATCATCTCGAGGACGTCGTCGCGGTACTTGTCGCGGAACTCTTCGGGCTCGAACTTCGCCGTCATGGTGCCGATGAGCATCTGCGCAGCCTTCATCTCGTTCGCGGGCGGCGCTTCTTTGCGGTCAGGGATGTTGTAGTCTGCGACGTCGACGAGCTCGTCGGCGAAATGCATGATTTCGAGGACGAGCGCGTCGCCATTCGGCTTGAGCGCCGCGAGATGCTCGCGGGTGCGGATGACGACGCGAGCGATGCCGACCTTGTTCGATTTGGAAAGCGCGTCGCGGAGCAGCGCGTACGCATGGCGGCCTTTTTTCTCGGGCTCGAGATAATACGGCTTCTCGTAGTACATCGGGTCGATCTCGTCGAGATCGACGAACTGGACGATGTCGATCGACTGCGTCGCCTCGACGTTCGCCTGCTTGAGATCTTCATCGCTGAGGACGACGTAGTCGCCCTTCTCGTATTCGTAGCCCTTGACGATGTCGTCCCACGGGACTTCTTTGCTGCACGTCTCGCAGACGCGCTGATAACGGATCCTTCCTTTATCTTTCGCGTGCAGCTGGTTGAAGTGCAGTTCGTTCTCTCGGACCGCGGTGTAGAGCTTCACCGGGATCGTCACAAGACCGAAGTTGATCGTGCCGTTCCAAATCGCATGTGCCATAGCACAGGTGTTCCGTCAAGGACCCTTCCGCCACTGCCCGCTTGTGCTGCCGCCCGGCGAGAGGGACAACGTTCTGGCCCGTCGAACGCACGTTCGTGGAGTTGGCACGTGCCTAAGCGTGACCGCGTTCGCCTACTGTGCGATGACGTGTGGGAAGAGCTCTTCGGGTCGATCGCCGGATCGAGCTGCCTGCGTCGCAACGAGAAGGCCGTCTTCTCATATCTCTGGGCGCGATGCACGACCAAGTCGCTTGCGAGCGAACGCTATCCAGGCCACGAGCTTGCGGCCGAAAGCATCGGCATCTCGCCACTCGCCGTCCACGCCGCGCTTGTGGGTCTCGAGCGCAAGGGTTTGATCATGTCGATCCGGCCGGCTTCGCGCCGCGCTCGGGTCGGCTACAGGCTGAACGCGTTCGTCCTCGAGTGCGCGTACGATAGAGTCAGGCTGAAGAAAACTTCCTGAACATCGGTGCCTTCAGCGCACGATCGTCGTCGAGTCGCCGTCCTTCGGGCTTCTCGCCGCCAAGACGATGAGGACGATAACGAGGATCGCGGCGATGACGATGACCGACCAGGCGGTCGGGCTCAGATATACATTCGTCGTCGTCGTCGAGGTTGACGTGCTCGACGTCGGCATCGTCGTCGGAACTGTTTGATTCTGCTGTTGCTGCGTCGTCGATGAGTTCGACGATGCGGGCGGCGCGGTGTAGTTGTCGGATGCGACCACGTAGGGCATTTGAGGACCTCCTGTATCGTTACGGGGCATTGGCGAATAGTGCCCCACAGCGGCTGACGACTAACGTCCCGCTCGCTTCGAGCATCCCTCGGGCGTTTGTGGGTAACCTGACGGCGTCATGGAATCACGCGAATCGAAAGAGCGGGCGAAGAGCGATCGCGTCGCGTCGTCGCAGTTCTTGATGATCATCATCGTGTTCGCGATCGCCATGGTCGTGCTGATCGCGTGGCATCCGTGGGCGGTACGCCAAGTGAACGGCGTGCAGCAGACTGACGTCGCGACGTCGCGTCCTTGAGCGTCGAAAAAGACGAACACCGGCGCACGCCCGCCTCGGTCGTGCCCGCGGAAGATCTCGGGGTCCGTGAAGCGGCGCTTAAGCGCGTGAAGGGCGGCTGGCGCAAGTACCTCTCGATCCTCGGTCCCGGCATCATCACCGGCGCGTCGGATGACGATCCGTCCGGCATAGCGACGTACTCGCTTGCCGGTGCGGCGTACGGCTTCTCTACTCTCTGGACGGCGATCGTCATGTTGCCGCTCATGTCGACCGTCCAATTCCTCTGCGCGAAGATCGGTCTCGTGACCGGCAGGGGTCTCGCAGGCGTGTTGCGCGCGCGATATCCTCGGTGGATCGTGCTCGCGCTCGTCGGGGCGCTCGGCGTCGCGAACACGATCAACGCCGGGGCCGACATCGGCGCGATCGGGTCAGCCGTCAATCTCTTCGTTCCGGTGAAGCCGGTGGCGCTCGTGCTGCCGATCGGTGTCATCATCGTTTCGCTGCAGATATGGGGGTCGTACCGCGTTGTCGAGTCAGTCTTCAAATGGCTGGCCCTAAGCCTGCTCGCGTACGTCGGCGCTTCCGTTCTCGCGCACCCATCGGTTCTCGCGGTGATCTCGGGTTCGCTCGTCCCCAAGCTTCAGCTCGACCCGGCATACCTCTCGATGCTCGTCGCGCTCTTCGGCACGACCATCTCGCCGTACATGTTCTTCTGGCAGGCGACCCAAGAGGTGGAAGAAGATGTGGCGGCAGGCCGGCGCTACTTATGGCAGCGGCGAGGGACGACGACCGCCGAGATGCGCTACGTCGCGCTCGACGTCAACGCCGGGATGGTGTTCTCGCAGGTCGTCATGTTCGCGATCATCCTCGCGACCGGAGCAACGCTGTTCGCGCACGGCGAGCATCACATCGACACGGCGGCACAGGCGGCGCAGGCGCTCGAGCCGATCGCCGGCCGGTTCTCAGGTCAGCTGCTCGCGATCGGGCTCATCGGCACAGGGTTCTTGTCGGTGCCGATACTCACGGCATCGACCGCGTACGCGATCTCAGAGGCGGTCGGCTGGAAGCATGGCCTCGACGAGAAACCAGGGCGCGCCCCGCGATTTTATGCCATCCTCGCGGCATCGACGGTCATCGGCATGCAGGTGAATCTCATGGGGATCAGCCCGATCGCGATGCTGTTCTGGACCGCCGTCATCAATGGATTCATCGCACCGGTTCTTCTCGTGTTCATCATGCTCGTCTCGAATGACAAGTCGGTGATGGGCGAACGACGGAACGGTCCGCTTGCGAACGTATTCGGTTGGGCAGCGACGATCCTCATGGGCGCTGCGGCGTTCGCGCTCGTCGCGACATCCATCTAGGCCTGGTGATTGGGCAGACTCAGAAAGTGGTACACCAACCGACGGGAGGAGCCGATATGCAACGCATCATTTCCGCTGCGCTCTGCGCGGTCGTCACGGCGGTATGCCTCACAATCGTGGTGCCGGCGCCGGCGGCGGCAGATACGAACTATTGGACCGGCTATGTCGTCCACGTCTCGACCGCGAACATCAAGGTCGAGGACAAGGCGAAGGCGCAGACGCTGAGCTTCCTGCTCGTGCCGAAGTTCAAGCAAGTGTTTTCGGACGACGGCAAGACGACGTATCAGATGGCGCAGGTGAAGCCCGGCATGATCGTGCGAGTCGTGTACGATCAGGATCTGCTGGGCGCACGCCATGCCGACAAGATCTACATCCTCAATACGAACGGTCAGGTGTTGAAGGCGACGGGGTCTTAACCGCCGACCTGCGCACCGCGCACGCGTGCGCGAACTCGGCGCCGTAGTACACGATCTGCGCCGAGTAGAACACCCAGATGAGCACGGCGAATATCGAGCCGGCCGCTCCGATCGGCGAGACCGGAGCGGCGCGGCCGAGGTAGGCGCTCAAGACAAACTCGCCGAGACAGAAGAGCACCGCCGCGACTGCGGCACCGGCCCAGGCATCGCGCCATATGGGCTTGGGTCTCGGCAGTTGTCGATAGAGCAGCCCGAACGCGACGATCGAGATGACGAGCAGTCCGGCGGTGCCGCTGACGCCGATGACGACGCTCGTCTGCGGAAATAACCCAGCAGCGTCTTGCAAGAAACCTTGGAACGCGACACTCGCCGCCATTCCGGCGAGCAGGATCGCCGATCCGAGTAGTGTCATGGCGAATGCGAGCGCTCGAAGCGTCACGATGCGAAGAAAGCCTGCGCGCTGTGGCGGTCGCCTGCCGAGGATGGCGTTGAGCGATTCCCGCAGTTCGAGGAAGATGCCGGATCCTCCGACGGCGAGCAGTATAAGGCCGACGCCGGTCGTGGCGGCGTGCCGAGCGCTCGCGTACGAGCCGAGAACACCTTCGATCGCGCCGGCGAGCGTCGGGCCCATGAGCAGATCGAGTTCTGAATCGAGCCGCGCTTGGGCTTGGGCGGAGCCAAGCGCGAAACCGGCAACGGCGAGGGCGATGAAGCCGATCGGAGCAAGCGCGAACAACGCGAAATAAGCAAGGGCCGCAGCCATGCGGACGATGTTGTCCTTGCCGGCTTGGCCCGCGGCGTCCGCGAGCAACGCGACGAACGCGATTGCTCGGCGGATCATCTAGGCGGCTGAAGGTCCTTCGATCTCACCCGTTTCGTCGTCCACGAGATGGTAGCGCCACCATCCGAGCGCGATGTCGCCCGCCATCCATGGCCTGCTGAGCGCCAGGAGCTCGATGATCAAGTCATCGCCCGGCAGCTTGCGCAACTCG
>DASQJC010000095.1:0-6100 GCA_035631255.1 Candidatus Eremiobacteraceae bacterium
CGCCGGGGATCTCGTTTAAGCACAGGTTCAAGGCAAAGTACCTCCACTCAAACAATTCACCAACACCAGCCCTCGTGGGATCATCCACAGCTAGTTCAATCGTGCCGAAGGTTCGTAAAACGAGCGTAAAACGGGGGCTCAGGCGGCGGTTAGGGCGATGTCGATTTCGCAACTGACGACGCTCGGTCGGTTCTCTTTCCAGGTAGACGGAAAGGTGAACCCCGGCCCAGCTACGCGCAAAGCGCGTGCGCTCATGACGTATCTGGCCATGAACCGCAACGTGGAGGCGGCGCGAGAGCGGCTCATCCAGCTCTTCTGGCCGGATGCTGATCCCGAACATGCGCGCGACAGCCTCAAGACGGCACTGTGGTCGATCAGGCGATGCTTACGCGTCGCGGGCGTCGATGACGAAGACTATTTGAAAGCCACGAAATCAACGGTGCTCTGGAGTGGTGAAACGACGGTCGACGCCATTGAGCTCGCGAGGCTGGCCCGAACTAATGACGCCATCGGGCCGGCGATTGAAGCATTCGGGGGAGATTTTCTCGAGGGTGATTATGACAATTGGACGATCGCCGAGCGCGAAAGGTTGTCATTGCTTTATGAGTCAGTCTTGGCACGCGCTGTTAAGTCTTCAAGAGACGTTGAGGCTGCTCAACTATTCATCGCCCGCAACCCTTACTCCGAAGATGCGTACGCAACGCTGATCGAGGCTGAGTTGGCCGCAGGCAGGCAAGCGGCGGCGCTCTCTTGGGTCGAACGTTGTCGCGCTGCGCTCAAAGAAGTGGGCGAGGAGCCGTCTGAAGCCTTCCTTTCTCGCTTCGGCGGCCTCCGTATGCTCGAACCGGTCGGTGACGGGCCGACGCTGCCGTTCACCGGCCGGACATCGGAACTTTCTGTGCTCAGCGCACGCGCCGCGGATACCTTGAAGGATCGCGGGAGCATCACCATCGTCCACGGGGAAGCCGGCGTCGGCAAGTCGACGCTTGTCACACGCTTTTCGGACGCTGCCTCCCGCGACGGGATCTCAGTCCTGTACGTCCGCTGTGGCGGCGAAGCTCAAGAACCTTTCCATCCGTGGGCCGGGGTTTACCGTGACCTTCGTGGCGCCGATTTCCAAGATTTCGCGCGAACGCACGCTGCCGATATTGCGGCGGCGCTGGCCGACGCGATTCTTGGCGAGATCGTGCCATCCTGCATTGTCGTTATAGATGACGCGCACATGCTAAGCGGCGATGCGCTCAAGATCTTCGCGGCTCTCGCGCAACGCGCGAGATCGAGAAGGGCGGTCGTCGTGGCGACAAGACCCGAAGGCTTGCCGACCTTGCGGACTACACTGGAAGCACTTCAACCTGATGAGCTGGCACTCGGCTGTCTCGAGCGTGCCGCCCTAGAGCCGGCGCTCGCCGAGGCGCTTCGAAACGACGAGACCGATCTTTTCGAAGTCCTCTACCAGCGTTCTGGCGGCCATCCGCTTTTCTTCATCGGATTGCTGAACGATCTCGTCGACCAAGGAGCCCTTGCGAGAGCCGGACGCATGTGGCGGCTTATCAGGCAGATCGACGTTAATGCTGAGCTGCCCGATACAGTGAAACGGTATGTCGAGATCCGCTTGCAAGCGAAAGGTGAAACGCCACGACGCGTCGCGTGCGCGCTCGCCCTTGAGCCTGCAGCGAGCGCAGATGACCTCGCGTTCGCTTTAGGTCTGAGCGAGGACGACATTCTCGACGCGCTCGACGACCTGCTAGCGCTCGGCGTGATCGTCCAACCGCCGACCGGCATGGCCTTCGTGTTCTCACACGATCTTATCCGCGACGTGGCGGTAATGGAGCTCAACGCCGGGAGAAGGGTCCAACTGCATCGCGTGTTCGCTAGTCGTTTGGTCGCGGGCGACCGAGAAGCCGCGCTGCGCAGAGCGCGACATTTGGAATCAGCGGGTGAGCATCTTGCGGCTGCGCGATCCTACCTCGGAGCGGCGGAGAGTGCGCTCGAGATCGGCGCTTCCCAAGACGCGATTGATCGCGCCGACGCCGGTATTCGAGAGGCCGAGCGTCTCGAAAAGTCCGAGGAACGCGACGTCGTGCTCGCCAGGCTCGTTCGGTTGGGAGCGAGAGCCGCGTTTGCAGCGGGAGAGGTGCACGCCGCGATCGCGCGCGCTCGCCAGGCAACGGCAGCGGCACGCTCCGCGGGCGATAGGGCTGAGCTAAGCCGTTCGATGCTCGATCTCGCTGCTATAGAAGGTAGCGCGTTCCTGATCGAAGCGCAGAAGTCGGACGCCTCAGAAGCGGCTCGCGTCGCAGCGACGCGAGCTGACCGCACCGTGGAGGCTCAAGCGCTCGTGCAGATGGCCGCGGCCGCTCGTGCGCTCGGTCAGCAAGCAGAAGCGTTACGAATCGCGCGTGAAGCCCGGGATCTCACGCGCCGCTCCGCCATTCCAGACGAGCAAGTCGCAGCGCTCGATGAGCTCTTGCGCAACTGCCTCACGTGGTGGCGATTCGATGAAGCCCTTGAGACGGCGCGTGAGCTCACCGGAATCGTTCACCTTGCATCGCAGGTCACGCAAGCGAAGGCGCATGAGGGTCTTTGCGCGCTGGAATATCTCATGGACAGGTTCGACGACGCGCTTGTCGAGCACCGAGCGAGCCTCGACGCGCTGTCCGCCGAGTCCAGCGGGCTCCATGACGCCGCCAGGTCACCCGAGTCTGGGTTTGTGACCCTCTTCATGAACCATCGCATGGCGGCGAAGATCGCGTGCGAGCGGGCCCAATGGAGCCAAGCGGTCTCCACCTTGCACGCGGCGACCGAGATTGCGAGCGTCGCTGCACTGCCGCGGTATTCGCACGCCTTGTCGTTGCAACGCATCGACCTGCTCCTGCTTCGAGACTACCCTGGCGATATCGGTGACGCGGGCGGGCTTCTGCCCTCACTCGACGACTCACCCTTCCAGGACCTCGTGGGCTGGAGCGACTGCAGTGCGCTTGCGCGCGCGCGCGTCGCCGCGCGCGAGCGCTCTGGCGGAGCTTCGAATCTTCTTCGTCGGGCGCTCAATGCGCTCGAAGAGAACGCGCGTCGAACTCCGCTTGACGCTGATCGCGCCTTCGGACGGCTGGCTGATGCCGCGCGTGAGGTCGGCGAACTGGCGATCGCTGAGCGTGCACGGCAAAGAGCCGTTTACTACGCCTCGGTTCGACGTGCGGCTGCGGAACGTGCGCTCGCGGTGACTCTGCCCGAATCGCGACGCTGATGACGCTCAGAGTCTGACGCTATACCAAAAACGGACTTGCCGAGGTTGCTGGTTCTCCATCCGGTAATAGCCGGTGGCCGGATACGCATACGCGTTGGTGGCCGGATATGCCGAAAGCATGCAAGGCTGCCACTGCGTGGGCGGAGGGCATGCCCCTTGTGGAGCCCAGTTGCCGCTCGAGTATCCATTCAAATAGTTGAAGTTCGGGGCCGGAACCGGATCGAGCAGATTGTTGAAGAGATTGTCGATCGTGATCCCCGCTTGGCCTGGGCCCAAAGCATGCGCGATCGAAAGGTTTTCTAAGAACGATGCTGGCCCGCGCAGATCTTGCGCGAAGCCACCGATCTCCCGGTTGTCGAGACATTGCGTTTGGCCACTCGGGCTTTGTTCGCACGTCTGCACAACCGCCGGCTTTCCGTTTTGACCGACAACATAGGCCTGCCCACCCGTTCCGTACGGATTGGCCGTGGTCCAGAGCGTATTCGATGTGATTTCCCAGCCTTCGTGCTTCCAGTCAAGCGATAGATTGCCTAACAGAGACGCGGTCCACGTGGCGGGCAAGAAATTATTGACCTGCATGTTCGCACCGTCCTCACCACCGAAGGTCGCGCCGTTGAAGTCCGGTGCGTTGGTCGTCGTGTCATCGTATGTAAACGAGAGGAACGTCGAGAGGCCTTCACTGACGATCCGCGATAAGGCGAACTCTGCGCCCTTCGTGTGCGTCGACACCCCGTACGTCATAACAGTGGGCCCGTGAAATAAGGTGGTCTCGACGACGTAATTGTCGTTGTCGTGCACGTAAGGCGCGAGGCGCATCGACAGTCCGTGCGGGAATAGGTGCTCCCACGAGACGTCGTACGAAAGAGCGATGGCCGGCTTTTGCGACAAATAATGAACGATGTTGTCGGAGCCGAAATACATCGCGGGTCCGAAGTTCTCGACGTACGCACTTCCGATGAACTGCCCAAGGCGTCCGTAGGACCCACGCAAGACATCGTTTTCACCGGCTTGATATGTCGCGGCGACGCGCGGACTGACAAACGACTCCGAAAACGGCAACGCCGTCCCTGGTACGTCCACACCACCCAGTTTCACGGGCGAAATCGAGTAATGTTCGAGATCCCACCGCACGCCTGGTTCGACGACCCACCTCCCGAGCACGAGATGATCGCTCCCGTATGCTCCGTATAGCTCCGTCGGCGCCAGATTGACCTGATCAAAGAAGGGAAACCCGAGGTAAGCACCGCTGTTCGGGTCGGTCGCAGCGATTGAGTCCGCTACTTTGCGAAGGTTGTCATCGAATTCGTATCCGGCGCCAAGTTTGATCAAATCATGCAAATCGATCTGATTCGCGTAATCGACATTGTAAAACGTCTGCAAACTGTGACGAACCTGGTAATAGCAGCTATAGCACCAAATGTCACCGCGTGAATAGTATCCCGGCTTGAAGGTACAGGGGTTCGCAAGGCAAGGCTCTCCTATGTTCTGCGCCCACTCGCCGTCGTTCGTATAACCAGCCAACGATTGCGCCACGTGCGCCCGTAGGTACGATCGGTCGTTGATGACTGCGCTGTACGAAAGTTTTTGAATGGTGTACTCTCGGTACAGCGCGTTGGCGTCCTGTTTCACCGCGAGAAGCTCCGCCATGCACGGAGCCACAACGCTGCAGCCTGGGGCCGTCGTATTAGTCGGATCTTCGCCGACGACGGCGAGCTGAGTCCCTTCGCGTCCGCCGTAATTCGAGCTGTCAACCCACACACCGACGTCGAACACGTACTGCAAGTCGTTTTGGTTGTTCACCCCCCAACGATAATGGAAGTTGCCGGCAGTATCTTTTGTGTTTTCCCAGTCGAAGCCCGTCATGTTCTCGTAATAGAAAATGTTCGGATTGCCATAGAGCTGCGCGACATTTGAATAGGATCCGGCGAAGTACAGCGACCAGCGGTTGTTTGGTGTAGCCGTTCCGTATTCGAAATCCAACGTGTGGTCGTACGCTGGGCCGCCCGCACTTACCGTCAGGGTACCTTTCTCGCGATACGATCCTTGTTTCACGATCATGTTGATGACGCCGCCGTTGGACTGGCCCTGATCCGCGCTTAGACCGCCTGTTGTGACCGCGACATTTGCCAGACCATCGAGTCCAAGTAGGGTGATTGGGTAGCCGGTGATGCGGCTGACGATCGGGACCTCATCGAACTCGAGTCCATCTTCTGTCCAGATTCCGCCACGAACCGTTGGCGGTCCATTTGCGGGGCCGGTCGAGATTCCGGGCGTCCGGTACAACACGTCGTACAGCGTGTGGTGGCTTGGGTCGCCGGTGACCATGCGCTGAAGCGCGTTCGTCATGTTGTACGTGTCAGAGGTGACGGTTGGCTGGACGAGGTCGGTTTTTGAGGCAGAGGTCGTGACCTGTCCAAGGCTCGCCGTGCCCGGTTGAAGTTTGGCGTCGACGACGAGGTTCTGATTCTGGAATATTGTGACGCCATCGATGACTGCGAGCCGATATCCAGTAGCCGCGAACGTCAACTGGTACGTGTCAGGTGGAAGATTAAGTAAGGTGTAGAATCCGCGATGATCTGTAACGGTCTTAAAGGAGCCGCTCGGCGAAACTGCGGTTACTTTGGCACCCGAGACAAGGCTCTCGCTTGCGGTGCTCACTGTTCCCGTCAGATTGCCGGTAGAAGCAGCGAACGCAGGACGTGTGCATGGGCCGATCGTTACGAAGAGCAAGGCGAAGAACCCGCAGCAAAAGCGCAGGCAGCACCTGGCAAATCTCGCCCACATCGCCCACGCACCTCCCTCTCAAGCCAGAGAGGCGATTTAGGAACCACGGGCTCCTCACGTCTCATTGAACAG
>DASQJC010000096.1:0-2357 GCA_035631255.1 Candidatus Eremiobacteraceae bacterium
GAAAACGGCTTCCCGGCCACCGTCGCCGAGGAAGGTCAGTGCACGGTCCAGGCCCGCCTGTTCTCCGGCTATCTCGCAAACTTGCCGGTCGCAGAGCTCGAGATGCAGGGAACGCCGACGCGCGCGACGCTCAAGTGCGAACGCTCGAACTACGAGTTCTTCGCGTTGCCCGCCGACGAGTATCCGCCGCTGCCCGAAGGCAAGCTCGGCGATCAGTTCCGCGTCGATGCGAAAGCGTTCCGTGAAGCAGCCGCAGCCGTGACGTTCGCGGCGAGCGGCGAAGAAGCACGCGGTGCCGTCCTCATGGGAACGCTGCTCGAGATCGAGGGCCAGACGATCACGCTCGTCGCCACCGATGGCTATCGCCTCGCGCGTTTCGAGTTGCCGCTGGCCGAACCGTCGAAGACGTCGGCCCGGCTCATCGTGCCGGCGCGTGCGCTCGCCGAGGTGATGCGCGTCGCGAGCGGCGGCATCATCGAAGCGACCGTGCTCGGCGGTCAAGCGAACCAGCTCGTCTTCAACACCGGTGACGTCAAGGTCATCGCCCGGCTCGTCGACGGCCAGTATCCGAACTACCCGCAGGTGATCCCGAAAGAGTTCGATCGCAAAGTCACGGCGAGCACGGCGCGCCTGCTTGCGAGTCTGCGGCGTGCAGAGGTCGTCGCGGGCGATCGCGCGAGCATGGTGAAGATCGCCGCAGAAGGGACGAGTCTCGTCATCACCGCGAGCTCGGATACCGCCGGCAATGCGTATGAAGAACTCGACGTCGAGCGCACGGGCGATCCGATCACGATCGCGTTCAACGCGAAGTATCTCGCCGAGATCCTCAATCACGTCGACGCCGAGGCGGTGACGCTCGAATTCGTCGGCCCGCTTCAGCCGACCGCGATCAAGCCGCAGTCGGGCGAACGCGCCGACAGGCAACTGTACATCCTCATGCCGCTGCGGCAATGACCTCGTGCGCGTCCTCGCTCTCGAACTGACCGCCTTCCGCAACTACGCCGCCCTCCGCTTCGAGCCGCCGGAGGGCGCGTGCATCTTCGTGGGCGCGAACGCGCAGGGAAAGTCGAACCTGCTCGAGGCGCTCGCGCTGCTTTCGACCGGCAAATCATTCAGGACTTCGCGCGAAGCGGATCTCGTCATGAGCGGCGCGCCGGCGGCGTCGGTGAGCGCGCGCGTCCGTACGCGCCACGGAGAAGTCATCGCGCAGTGCGTCATCTCGCGTGCGGGCGAGGGTGCGCGCAAACGATTCTTCCGTCAGGGCCGCGCGGTGCGTTACGGCGATTTTCTCGGCGGCGTCAACGCGGTGACGTTCATGCCGTACGACTTGCAGCTCGTCGGTGGTCCGGCCGCATTGCGAAGGCGGCTCATCAACACGGCGTTGTCGCAAAGCAGCAGGCGCTACTATCACGATCTTGCCGTCTATGCGAAGATCCTCGCACAGAAGAACGCATTGCTGCGCGCGCCGACCGTCGATCGCGCGCTGCTCGACACGTACGACGATCAGCTGGCGCCGGTCGGCGCACGGCTCGTCGCGGAGCGCGCGGCGTACACCCGGCGACTCGGTACCGATGCGTCGGAGGTCCACGCTCGCTGGGTCGGCGTGTCGCCGGCGCTCACCATCCGCTACGAACCCGCGCCCGCTATCGCCGATGAGGCGCCGGCGGCGATCGAAACGGGGCTACGTGCGGCTTTTGTTCGAATGCGGGCCGCCGAACTCGCGCGTCGCACGGCGCTCATCGGGCCGCAGCGCGACGATGTCTCGCTCTCGCTCGACGGAGAAGCGCTCGCGCGGTTCGGATCGCAAGGCCAACAGCGCACCGCCGTTCTCGCGCTCAAAGCTGCAGAGTACTCGCTTTTGCAGCGCGCCACCGGCGAGGCGCCGCTGCTCTTGCTCGATGACGTTCTATCCGAGCTCGATTACGAACGCCGGCACGCGTTCTTGGAATCCATCGGGTCTTTCGATCAAGCGTTCATCACCGCGACCGATCCACCCGATATGCCTCCCGGCGCGTCGGCATCGCTCATATCTGTGGTCGCGGGTTCGCTCCAACTTACAAGCGAGATCGCGTCATGATGGAGGCGGAATGTTCGCCAACAGGAGGGAGCGGTCGACCTTTATGGTCGACCGGAGCGACCTGTCAATGATGATCGAACGCGACACGGCAGCCTCGCATCTCGTCCTCGATGGTTTGACTCTTGCGGTCGACCGTAAAGGTCGACCGCTCCATCCGCACGTTCAGGCCGGCCGATGAAACCGCTCAACGCCATTCTAGAGAAGTGGGAGTCTGGCGAGGTTCGCGCTGATGAAGGATCGGTCGTCACCTCCGTCTGGAGCGATGCGGTTGGAGAAGATG
>DASQJC010000097.1:0-8058 GCA_035631255.1 Candidatus Eremiobacteraceae bacterium
TGCGCGGCGCCGCTGTCGTCGGGCGGATCGAAGAGCGTCGCGGCACCGTCCTCGCAGCGATCACCCACGAGCTGCGGACACCGCTGACCTCGATCGTCGGATTCGTCGAGCGTCTGCGCGAAAATCCCGAGGCAAGCGTGAAGAGTCGCGCCCGCGCGCTGAGCATCGTCGCGGAAGAAGCGCGGCGGCTTTCGCGGCTCGTCGAAGGCCTGATTGACGCCGGTGCATGGCAGGCCGGCAGTTTGACCCTGCGGCGGCGATCGACCGCGCTCGGGCCGGTCGCGCGGCGGGCCAAGGCGCTAACGGCAGAGTCGGCACGCGACCGTCGGATTCGCGTGACCGTCAGCGGCGAAGCGAACGCCGACGTTGACTCGGATCGCATTCTGCAAGTCCTCGTCAACCTCGTCGACAACGCTATCCGGCATGCGAAGCCGGGAGGCTCCGTCGAGGTCGTCGTGCGCGGCTCGCGAGGCGCGGCCTCCGTCATCGTCACGGATGACGGCGAGGGCTTCGACGAGAGTACGATCGGCCCGATCGGCACGCCGTTCGCCACGGGCTCCAATGGCAAAGTCGGCCTTGGCCTCGCGATCGCATCGATGCTGGTCGCCGCCCACGGCGGCACGATCGAGTTCGGCAAGCGGCGCGGCGGCGGCGCCCAAGTAACTATCGACCTTCCCAATCGATAGGACGGAGCGGTCGACCTTCATGGTCGACCGCCGCGGCCTTAGGGCAAGTCGTCTTCGGTCGAGCTAAAGCTCGAGCACTACAGTCGGGCTCGCTCTATCGTTACAGCCGAGCTTCGCTCGGCATACCACATTTGCGGTAGCATAGCGCGTTCGCAGGAGCGAACAAACGTTTGCGGTAGATTTGTCGCGACGTGTTCGACCCGACCGCCGCCCGGATCCGCGTACTGACGGCAGCAGCCTTCATCATGTCCGCGTCTCTCCTCGCGTATCAAAGACCGGCGAACGGTGCCGAGATCGTCGCCCTCGCCAAGGCCGCCGCCGATTTTCACGGCGGCAATCCCGATACCGGCCAGCTCTACGCCCAGTGCTTCCTCTCGACGATCCGCAACGACGTCACGTTCACGCCTGATGGGACCACGTACGTCATCACCGGCGACATCGGCGCGATGTGGCTGCGCGATGCGAGCGCGCAAGTGCGTCCGTACTTATTCTTCGCCGCCGACCCAGAGGTTCGATCGATGCTTCGTGGCGTCATCGAGCGCGAGGCGAAGGACATCAGCATCGACCCGTACGCGAACGCGTTCAACCGCGATTACAAAGTCGTCGAAGAGAAGTACGAGCTCGACTCGCTCCTCTATCCGATCCAGCTCGCCTGGATGTATTGGAAGGCGACGGGCGACACGTCGGTCTTCACGCCCGACGTCAAAGCATCGTACGAAAAAGCGCTCGCCGTCATGGAACTGGAGCGCGATCACTCCCAATCGCATTACCGTCACCGGCAGCTCCCGAACGACGGCGCGGGAAGTCAGGTCGGCTACACGGGCATGATCTGGACAGGATTCCGTCCGAGCGACGACCCGACGAAGTACGGCTATCTCATCCCCGACGAGATGTTCGCCGTGTCGGTCCTCGCGGAGCTCGCTGAGCTCGAGTCGCTCGTCTGGCACGACGGTGCGAAGTCGCAAGAAGTCCTCGCGCTTCACGATGGTGTCGCCGACGGCATCAACGATTTCGGCATCGTCTATACGCCGAAATACGGCTACGTCTACGCGTACGAAGTCGATGGCCTCGGACACGCGAACCTTATGGATGACGCGAACATACCGAGCCTCTTATCTGCGCCGTACCTCGGCTACGTCGACACGAGCGACCCGATCTATCAGAACACGCGCCGGCTTATCCTATCGCCCGACAATCCGTACTACTTCCAAGGCAAGGTCGCGAGCGGCATCGGCAGCCCGCACACGCCGAAATATTTCGTCTGGCCGCTCGCGCTCGTCATGCAAGGGCTCACGTCGACCGATCCGGCAGAAGTGGCGACCGTGCTCAGCGAGCTCAAGGCGTCCGACATCGGCGACCACCTGCTCCACGAGTCGTTCGACACCGACGACCCGACGCGTTTCACGCGCTCGAATTTCGGCTGGCCGTGCTCGCTGTTCTCCGAGCTCGTCATCGATCGCGTCATGGGTGATCCGCCGCTGCCGATGCTCGCGGTCGGCGATGCACGCGCGTTTCAATCGGCGCGTGCCGGTAGTCGCTAGCGAATCCGTCGCAGCGCAAGAAGCATCGACCGCGACGCCGAAGCGTAGGGACAACATTTCAAACACGCTTGAGAAAGGTTCGGATCTGAATGCCCGTCACGCTAGTCGTCGGCGCCCAGTGGGGTGATGAGGGCAAAGGCCGCATCGTCGACTATCTGGCGGCCGGAGCTGACGGCGTCGCGCGATTCGGCGGCGGCGCGAATGCGGGCCACACCGTGCGAGTCGGCGACAAGACGTACAAACTTCGGATCGTTCCGAGCGGCGTCATCGCCGGCGTCGCGAGCATCATCGGTCCCGGCACGGTCGTTTCGCCGGCCGCTCTCGTCAAAGAGCTGACCGATCTCGAAGCCGCGGGCATCGACACGTCGAGTGTCTGGCTGTCGGACCTCGCGCATCTGATCCTTCCATATCATATCGAGCTCGATCGGGCATCCGAGCGCGCCCGCGGAGACGTGAAGATCGGAACGACCGGCAACGGTATCGGACCCGCCTACGGCGACCGTGTCGCGCGCATCGGGATCCGAGCGGGGGATCTGCGCGACGAACGCGCGTGGCGAGCCACACTCGCCGCACGCTGCGCGGCGCTTGCGAGCGCGGGCATCAGCGTCGACGACGGCGCTATCGCAGCCGAACTCTCGGCTCAAGCCAAAGTGCTGCTCCCACACGTCCGCGACACGATCGGGCTCCTCAACAACCTCCTTCGCGACGACAAGCGGATCATCGCCGAAGGCGCGCAAGGCAGCATGCTCGACGTCGGACTCGGGACCTATCCGTTCGTCACGTCGTCGGTCACCGTCGCGGGTGGAGCTGGTGCGGGCCTCGGCATCGGTCCGACCCGGATCGACTCGGTCGTCGGCGTCGCTAAGGCATACGCGACGCGCGTCGGCGGTGGCCCATTCCCCTCAGAGCTCAACGACGCGACCGGCGAGAAGCTACGTGAGATCGGCGGCGAGATCGGCACCGTCACGGGAAGACCGAGGCGTTGCGGTTGGCTCGACCTCGCGGCTCTGCGTTACGCGGTCGACATCAACGGCATGACACATCTGGCGATCACGAAGCTCGACGTGCTCGACACGTTCGATCGCATCGGCGTCTGCACGGCTTACAAAGCAGCGCCGGACGTTTCGGTTCCCTTCGCGATAGCGCAAGGCGCGCCGTGTGAGACGACGTACATGCCGGGATGGAAGACGTCGATCGGCGACGCGCGCACATGGGAAGATCTGCCTGCGGCCGCGCGCGATTACGTCTCTTTTGTCGAGCAAAGCGCCGCCATTCCGGTTTCGTACGTTTCAGTCGGACCGGAGCGCTCGCAGATCATCGTGCGCGCAGGCGCTCCGCTGCGCGTTCCCGCAACCGTCCGGTGAAGCAGTCGCGCGCCCTTGCGACCTGCGCGACGCTCGAACGTCGCGCCGCAGCGGCCGTGCGCGCGTCGAACGCCGAGCGGCGCCGCGTTGAATCGATGGCGTCCGACGAACGCGATCGCGGTCATTCGGCAAGGGTTTGGATCGCGTCGCAGCCGCTTTGGACCTCCGATCTTTGCTCGATCCTCGAGTGCCGAGCCGATCGGATGCGCCACACCCTCGCCGATTTGACTCGCCGCGGAGCGCGTGCTGACGCAAGCGGTGCCGCGTCCGACGCGGAGCGACGCCGCTGGGCACGGATCATGCGGGGACTCGAACGCCGGCTCGCGCGAGCGGCGGACCTGGAGTCGCCGTGGCCCGACTGACCGACTCGCAAGCCGACTCGCTCATCGCCGCGCTCACTCGCGACACCGGCGTGTATGCCGTCACGAGTTCGGTGCCGACCGATCCGAGCGCGTGGCATCCTGCCGAAGGCGTCGAGACGCCGCCGACGACTGCGAATATCGAAACCGACGCCCATCGTTTGCGCGCATTCGCACGCGACGCAGCGAAGACCGATGAGCTTGGACGCACGCTCACGCTTGATCTGGCCGCATATCTGCGGCGGCCGGTTCGATGTTCGCTCGGCCGGACGGCTCCCACAATCGCGTCACCGTGGCGATTCGGTGCGAAGGTCGAAGGCGGTTTGCTGTGGGCCGATGTCGACAGCGGCCTAGGATCGGCGTTCGCCGACGCGATGATCGGCGGCGACGGCGCCGCACCGATCGGTCGTGGCAGGAAGGTCCGCGGGCTTGCGGCGATCTCCGTCAAGCGTATGCTCGACGCGTTCGCCCGTGCTGCCGGTGCCACGCTTCTAAGCCCGGTGGAATCGATCGCGCCCGCCGACGAACACGGGCCCGCGATTGCAGGCGGCCTCTGCGCTGTCGCGGTCGACGAGTACCCTTGGGCGATCGGCGTGGCCGTTAACGCGCCGAGACCGGAAGCTGCGAGGCCGGCCCCGGTCGAGCTAAAGCTCGACCGCCACACGGCTGACGAAGCAAAGCCGACTCCGGTCGACGATACACGTCGACCGCTCCAACAACCTTCCGATCCGGATGAAGCGTTGAGAAACGCGATCGATGCGCTTGGTGCTCGCATCGCCGAACTCACACGGAGTAGCGTCGTAACACGCTCGGCGAGGATCGAGCGAATCGATGGTTCGGACATCGCCGGCCCGCCGGCCGCTGCGCTCGGCCTCGCTTTGACAGCCGGCGGCAATGGCGCGGTCGTCGCGTTTGCCGACGCGGGTGCAGTCGCCGGCATTGCGGGCGCCACAGCCGGCATTGCGGGCGCTGCAGCCGGTCACGCGTCGACGACGATGAACGCCGCCCCCGGCGAAGTCGCGATCGCCGCGACTGAAGCTGTGATCCGCGCCGCGCTCGAGCGCGCTGTCGTCGAACTGCCTGCGCTCGGTGACGAAGGCCACCGCGTGGTGCGTCTGTCTGACGATCCGCTAACCGCTCGGACGCCTCACCACGCGGTCGATCTCGAGGTGTCGAGCGCCGGCAAAACGGGAATGCTTCGAGTGCTCGTACCGTCGTGGATGCTCGTCCGGCGGGAGAAGAAGAGCCGTTGAACGCGCTCGTCGCGGCTATCTGGAGGCTCTTCCCGATCGGGCGCCGCGAGCGCGTCGCTCGCATCGTCGATGAAATCCCGTTGTTCGGCGGCAGCGCGCTCCACGTCGTCGACGTCGGAGGCAATCGCCTCGTCTTCGCGACGGCTCCCGGGGCGATATGTCTTTTGACCCAATCCGAGACCGTGACTTCCGCCGCGCTTCGGGAGGAGGAATCGTGCTCGCCCGTCTAAAGCCGATATACGTAGAAGGATATAGGAGGTTTCGTTGACTTTTCGGCGCGCGTACCCATGGATGTGGACGGCTGCCTTCCTGGTGTCGGCCTTCGGCGCGTATTGGCTCGTCCGTTCTCTGCTCGAACAACCCGCTGAGAATCCGACGCGCGATCGCATTCGCGCGCTCATAGACGAAGCCGACCAACTCCTCAAGACGCTTGACGAGCAGCGGCGCGGCTAAGACCGACGCCGCATCCCTCGCGCGCGACCCCATTGTCCTCGACGATCTCCTCGAGAACGGACAAGGCGTCGGCCGTATAAACGGCCTCGTCACTTTCGTCACCGGCGGTCTTCCCGGCGAGCGCGTGCGCATCGCGATCGACGAGGTGAAGAAAAACTACGCCGGCGCCCACGTGATCGACATCGAGGAAGCATCGCACGACCGCGTCGACTCCGGCTGCGCTGTTTTTCCCCGTTGCGGCGGATGTCAGACTCTTCACCTCCGTTATTCCGCAGAACTCGAGTGGAAGCGCAAACGCGTCACCGATGCGCTCGCCCGCATAGGCGGCATGAAGTCGGTCGATGTCAGTGAGGTCGTGAGCACGCAAGCCGCCGCCGACATTGGTTACCGGAACAAGGCGTCGCTCGTCTGCAGACGCGAACGAGGCGCCGATCGGCTCGGATTTTACGGCGCCCGTTCGCATCGGCTCGTCGCGATCGAAGGGTGTCCGGTGCTCATCCCGCGATTGCGCGCAGCGGTCGAACAGCTCATCGCATTCGCGCGAGAGACGCCGCAAGCGATGCATGGGATCGAGCACGTCGTCGTTCGCGCGAGCGCTAGCGGGCGCGACCTCGTCGTCGCCTTCAGCGGGAAGTCGCCGAATCGCGCGCTCGGCGTTGCGGTCGCGGATCTACGACGCCGCTTCCCCGAGTTATCCGGCATCGTCTCGACATGGGATCCATCGAGTGAGAACGCTGTGTTCGGCCGTCGATCGGCGGTTCTGTGGGGATCGCCCATGTTGCGCGAAAGAGTCCTCGACGCTGATTTCCACTTCGGCATCGGCTCGTTCTTCCAGATCAACACGTCGCTGCTCGAACGGCTCGCGACCCGCATCGTCGAGCGGCTCCGCGGTGCGCGCCGCGTCGTCGATCTCTATTGCGGTGTCGGCACGTTCGCGATCTTGTTGTCGAAAAACGGTGCGGCGACGACCGGCGTCGAGGCATCCCAGCCGGCCGTCGACGAAGCGGCTGCGAACGCCGCCCACAACGGCGTGACGAATGCGGCCTTCGAGTGCGCGACGGCGGCCCGCGCGCTCGCAGGCGAACGCGGCCGATCGCTCCTCGCCGGAACCGATGCGGTCATCCTGGACCCGCCGCGTAAAGGGTGTGAAGATGGCGTCCTCGCGCCGCTCGCTGCCGCCGCGGTGCCAAAGATCCTCTACGTCTCCTGCAATCCGGCGACGCTCGCCCGAGATGCGGCAATTCTCGCAGGTTCTGGCTACTCGTTGCGCTCGGTCGTGCCATTCGATATGTTCCCACGCACGGGGCACGTCGAGGCGCTTGCCGAATTCGAACGGGCGACGACACACTAGAGGAGAGTCATGGCCGAAGTCCCCATCGACATCGCGTATATCTCGCGTCTCGCACGCATCTCGCTGACCGAAGAAGAGTCGACGCGATTCTCTGCGCAGTTCGGCCGGCTATTCGATTTCATCCGCGACCTCCAGGCGCTCGACGTCAGCGGCGTGCACGCGACCGCGCAGGTGATCCCGCTCTCGAACGTCATGCGCGACGACGAGGTCAAGCCGTGCCTGACGCAAGACGAGGCGCTTAGCAACGCCCCCGCTCGCGAAGGTCCGTACTTCAAGGCGCCGCGGATCCTCGAGTGATGGAGACCGGCCACGAGATCCGCGACGCGATCGCTCGCCGCGAACGCAGCGCCGAAGAAGTGACGCGCGCAGCGCTCGACGCGGTCGAGCGCGTCGAGCCTTCGCTTCGCGCATATATCACGCTGCTGCCGGAGCGCGCGCTCATGAAGGCACGCGAGGTCGATGCGAAAATCGCGCGAGGCGAAAAGCTCGGCAAGCTCGGCGGCGTACCGACCGCCGTCAAAGATCTTTTCTGTTTGAAGGACGAGCTGACGACCTGCGGTTCGAAGATCCTCGCGAACTTCAAACCGCCGTTCTCCTCGACCGTCGTCGAGCGGCTCGAAGCGGCCGACGCGGTCATCGTCGGCAAGACGAACATGGACGAGTTCGCGATGGGCTCGTCGTGCGAGAACTCGGCGTTCTTCCCGACCCGCAATCCGTACGACCTCGAAGGCGTGCCGGGCGGCTCGTCGGGCGGCAGCGCGAGCACTGTCGGCGCGCGGTCTGTGCCGCTCGCCGTCGGCACCGACACCGGCGGGTCGATCCGCGAGCCCGCATCGTTCTGCAACATCGTCGGCGTGAAGCCGACGTACGGCCGGGTGAGCCGCTACGGTATGATCGCGTTCGCGTCATCGCTCGACCAGGCCGGTCCGATGACCGCCGACGTCCGCGATGCAGCCGACGTGCTCGAAGCGATTTCCGGGTTCGATCGGATGGACTCGACATCGGTCGACGTGCCCGTGCCCGATTACGCGTCGCATCTGCGCGACGACCT
>DASQJC010000098.1:0-9688 GCA_035631255.1 Candidatus Eremiobacteraceae bacterium
AGACAACACACTTTCATTCAGTGCGTCCTCTCCGCTCGACACGTCGATCGCGTACCAGTTTAAACTCGGATACGACTTTAGACATATCGCGGCGCAGTGTCAAACGGACCCTCTTGCCGCTACGCACCTCTTTTGCTCTCAGACACCTGCGACTCATTTCGAGATATACGCCTTTAACATCACCTCACCGTACTATCGTATCGGCTATACACTGCAACCGACCAAGTACTCCGCGGGCAACACGCTCGTCACTGCTGAGCGAGTCTATAACGGATTTCTCCAAGCGTCTCTTCCGAGAGACAAGAACGTAACCGTCTTCGCCTCCGCATCAAACGACACAGGGGTGCTCGCTTTCGTGCCCGTTTCTCGTCTCATAGAAGCGACGAATATTCAGTTGAATATCACGGGGGAGATCAAGGGCATCGGAGACGTGCTCTCAGTAGGCGCCACCAACCAAAACGGATTCTTGTCGAACATTCCTGGCGAAGGGCTCAATTTCTCGCGCTTCCCGCAGCGTGTCCTCACTACGTTTGTCCTTGTCCGGATCGGGACTCCCGCGCTTCTGACCACTCCGGTATCACCCGGTTTCTAGCGACGCACCATGACGCTTCCGAATGAAAAAGGCGTAGCGTCTACTTGATTCGGCGGTTATTTGCTCTTCCTCTTGACTTTCCGCATACCCGTCTTGATTCGCGTCGACCGCTGCCTTGCGTCGTTCTATATCCGAACGCCACAGGACTGCCTTGTTCAACTGAGTACTCGATGAGGAACGGCAGAGGCTCTCGATCGACTCCGTCGGGATGTCGTCGATATTGCTGGACTGGTCGCTGCTTTGTGCTAACCCATCCAGGGCGATGGTGGGTGCGAGAGGTCTCGAACCCTGACCCCTACAGTGTCAACGACCGTAGAACGTATGATCAAGCGTCATTTCGGACGATTAGAGACAAACGACTGACGCTCAGAACGATGCTGTTTCAGAAATTCGGTTAGGAATAAGGTTAGGAAAAGGTTTCAGCAATATCGAGTCGCGGCTCGTCGGGCGCCGAGTCACTCAGGGCACGAGAACCAGTGGCGCGGGAGATCCGATGTCGATAAACCGGTACGACTGGCTGGTGAACTGAATGACGTTCCCTTTGGTAAATCTGCGATCACCGGTTAAGTATCCTATAGTTCCGGTCGGATCAAACGCGGCAGTCAAAGCGCCTGCCCACCTCGCGTTCGGGAGGTCGTAACGCACAACACCAAAGGGTGGTAACGCGCTCACAAAGGCGGTGTACTCGTGCTCGCAGGCTTCAGTAAACACCGCGATCTGATCCGCGGCTGCATTGACTCCAATCAGGGCGTCAAACGGGCACACTCCGAAGCCAACGACCGTGTCGGCGACGACCTTGTCGATTGTGGTATCGATGGCGGCGACGGAAGAGGTTCTCGGGCTAGCACCCATGATGTAACGGCCGTCGGATCCAGTGAGCATCTCTTTGATCTCGCACTTCTCGCCTTCGCTGCGATGCGAACACAGGCCGTCGAGAAACGAACCGATTATCTGATCCGTCGACGCATTTACGACGACGATTCGATTCTCGAATGACAACGAGATGTAGACCTTGTTGCCAAAGTCGCCGACGGCGACACTGTCCGGTCCACTGCTCAGCGGTATCGACGCATCCACAGCGCCCGAGCGTGTTGAAATGACGTCGACGAAGTCATTGGGGGCCAACACGTAGATTTTGCTGCCTGACGGGCTGATGGTAGCAAATCCGGTGCCAAGGACGAAGTTGAAAGAAAACGGTTCCGAAAAAATTCCCTCCACCTGCAGTGTGTGGGTGTTTACGACGGCGATCCTGTTGCCGCCACTCTCAAGAACATAAAGTCTAGGATGTAATGGATTCGGAATTAGGGCTGCGGCATTCTGAAACGGTAGCGGTGGTCCTATGGCCTCTATCTCGCCCGTAGCGGGGTCGATAACCACGAGGCTACCATTCGAGACCCCATAAATCGCGGGAGCCGGCAACGAATCATCGAGAGCCGCGTGGTTGGGCGATGAGCTTTGCGCGAGCGTTTTTACGGCGCAAATCACGACGAGCGCCATCGCTAGAACAACAGGTAAGAATATTGGCAAAACCCTAATCCGCATAGCTCCAACACCTTGGACATGGCTAGCGAGCGTTCTATTCATCACAACCACCCAATCACGGAGCTAGGACGAGAGCCGACGGTGACCCGATCGGGATCTCCCGGAAACCCTCGCTAGTAAACTGGATCATGTCGCCGTGATCGAAGAGCCGATCGCCGGCAGCGTATCAAATGGTGCCATTCGTATCGAACGCGATCGTATTCGCCGCGGCATACCTCTCTCGCAGCATTTGGTACGAAACGGCGCCAAACGGCGGTATGGAGCTCACGAACGCATTCGCACTGTGCACACATCCTCAGATGAACAGCGAAACTTGGCTAGCGGCGGCATTGATACCGTTGAAACCGTCGCTCGGACATTTGAGCCCAAAAAGTCTCGTTTGATCGATCTTCTTGTTGGTCACAGAGTCGATAGCTACGATCGAATCGGTTCTACCGCTCGCTCCTATCACGTAGCGCCCGTCAGGGCTCGTCGTGAGGTCTGTAATCTCGCATTTCTCATTCACGCCAGGCTTGGGGCACAATCCCATCGACAGCGTTCGGACCACCTGATCACTAGTCGGGTCAACGACCGAGATTGTGTTCGCGTTGGGCGACGATACATACACGCGCTGACCGAAGTCGGCGACCGTCACCCCGACGACATAGAGAGGAAATGGTACGAAAGCAACCACCGAGTTTGAACTGGTTGATATGACCGATACTCCGTCGGCATTCGCGTCAGTCACATAGATTCTGTTTCCCGACGGACTGATTGAGAACCACCCTATCCCGATGTCTGTGTGTAGCCCTTGCGGCACCGTGATCGTCACGACGACCTGCAATATTCGAGTGCTCACGACGGCGATCCGGGTCCCGAAGCTCTCGAAGAGATAGATTCTAGCGTGTGCGGGGTTCGCCAACATCGCCGATACGGTAAACGGCACCGGCGCTCCAATCGCTTCGATTCCACCAGTAGACGGATCCAGGGCATCGATGTTGGCAAACGTGGCATAGATTGCTGGCGGTGGGAGCGAACCGTCGAAAGGTCCGCGAGCACCTGCTGGTCCCCGTGCTACATCAGCACCCATCGTAGAGCGCGTCGCATCAGGGATGTTAGTGACACTGCGCAGAGAGGGTGAATGTAGAGAACACGCTGCGATGAGACTGACAGCCAACAAGACCGCGGCGACGGCAAATGAGCGCATGGCCTTACCCCCAGCGACTCGCTTATCTCCGTTGCTACATTGGTCTGCTCCTTGGGTCCAAGGGCCTTTTCAGCCGATTGTTTGGTATTTGGGCTTGGGAGCCGGCCCAGCCGCCTATCAGGAATAGTTGTTCGCTGCTGTGACCTACGAGGCGACATAGAGGCGTGCGGTCGAGACGCCGATGTGCGCGCCTAATCCGCGAAGGTAGCTTTCACGACGCGCGGATCGGTCTCGATAACATACCCACCGCTGGTTCCGCCGGGCGTCAAGGTGAGCGCCGACGAAAGCGGAATCTCGCAGTCGCCACGCCACATTTCAAAAGGAGGCGGTTTCATCCATGGTGACGGCGTTCGCATCTTGCCCGAACTGCGGCTCGGGCGACACCAGGCGTCTCGAGATCGTTTACCAGGACGGTCTTCACGACGTCCACACGCGATCGACCGGAGCCGGCCTCGGCGGAGGTGGCTTCGGTCTCGGCGGTGGTGTCGGCGCCGCGACGACCACGGGCACGCAGCAGTCGCGGCTGTCGCAAAGCGCAGCGCCGCCGGTCAAGTACAGCGCAGTCGGCCCGGGATGCACGCTCGTCGCGGTCATCCTCGTCGCGCTCGCAATTCCTAACCCCGTCAGTTGGAGCATCGCGGCGGTAGTCGCCCTCATCTGCATCGCGCTGATTTCGGGATACAACAAGCACAACTCAACGGTCTATCCGAATCTATATGCTGACTGGTCGAACACGTTCATGTGCCTACGATGCGGGAATCGGTTTCTCGCTACGCAAGAACGCAACGTCACCTCGGTGCCGACGACCGAATTGCCGGCGGATGATCAGCCCGCGTTGCCTGCGCCCGCTGCGGCGTCCGACCGTTTCTGCACGAACTGCGGGAAACGCGCGCTTACGGACGATCAGCGATTTTGCGGCGGATGCGGTTCATCGCTTCAGCCGATTGATGTGCCGACACCGCTTCCCGTCGCGCGGACTTCGATCGAACTGCGCGTGACCGATAAGGGCGCTAGGGTCATTAGCGCGATTGCGACGCTCCGCAACCTCGTGCCGTCCTTGGGACTCGCCGAAGCGAAGGACGTGGTCGAAGGAAAGCGGAGCCTGGCGCTCACGCCCGGTGAAGCGGCCGTGCTCAAGTCCCGGCTCGAGGCCGACGGAGCCATCGTAAGCGTCGGATGAAGTCGGACGTTCGCCGACCCGCACCGAACGCCGGCCGTGCCGCGTTGACGTTCGACGACGGACCGAACTCCGACGGCGATGTCACGATGCGTCTCCTCGACATCCTCCGGTGCCACGGCGACGTGAAGGCGACGTTCTTCCTAATCGGCGAGTTCGTGGACGAATCGCCAGAACTCGTTCGCAAAATCAAAGGCGGAGGCCACTCAATCGGCAACCACACCTACACGCATCCAGACTTGTCTTCGTGTTCGCGCGAGCGCATACGCTCCGAGCTGTTACGGTGCGACGCGGCGATCAAGCGCGCTCTCGGTGATCGCGCGGCGTCCGTGTCGCTTTTCCGACCACCTTACGGATCGGCCGGAGGTCACGTCGCCGAGGTCGCGGCGGAGCTGGATCTCAAACTCGTGGGCTGGACCGCCGCCGGCTTGGACTGGGAATGCGATTTGCCCAACGGCACCAAACCGTTGCGAGCGGACCAAATCTACCAGAACGTGTCGAAGCAACTCGATATGAACGAAATGACCGAGATCGTTCTGCTCCACGACGGTTGTCCGCGAATCGAGCGCGGTCGTCCGTGGCGAGCGGACAGGACCCAGACGCTTCTCGCGGTAGAGCACTTGCTACAGAAGTACGCGAACTTGCGGAACTTTGTGCCCTTGGCGTAGCCACGCTTATTCGCACGTTTCGGCGGCGATGCAGACTGAGGCGGCGACACAAATGAACGCCGCGCTCCTCTATCGACTTGGTCAGGATTTGGTCAGGATCTTCGAAAACGCCCATATAGTGCCTGACAACAAGAAAGCCGCAAAAAGAAAGCCGCAAACGCATGCGGCATGAAGGTTTCCGATGGTGGGCGCGAGAGGTCTCGAACCTCTGACCCCTACAGTGTCAATGTAGTGCTCTACCCCTGAGCTACGCGCCCGCACTCGGAAACTCAAGGTTCGCACTAGCCTGAATGGACCCTGCCATTCGCGGGCTTGACGACGCTAGGTCAAGCGCGTTTTGACGCCTAAAATGCACGACGATATCGCTTTGATCTGACGTGGGTCATGACAAGGCGCGATTGGAGTATTTTCCGTGCTCAACGAGATCAACGAGTTCGCACCGATCATAACGACGCTCATCATCGCCGCTACCGCGATCGCAGCACTCGTCCAACTGCGGCATATGCGGGCAGCCAACCATATCACTGCGGTATGGTCGGTCAATGAGCGGTTCAACAACCCGGATTACGATGCCGCCATGCGGTATTTGAGGAGCAATCTCAATGCCCTCATGGCTGATCCGAATTTCAAGCGTTACGTCCGAGCGATGACCATCAACGAGCCGTTTCCCGACCCGCCAGAATCGTACGTGATAGCGAGCCGAGCAGCGAACCTCATCGGCAACACGGTGGAGGCGCTCGGCAATCTCATCATCAGCGGTCTTGTCGATCGAGAGATCTTCCTTCGTGGATACGCGTGGATCATCGATCGAGTGTGGCGCATGCTTGAGCAGTACGTCAAGATGATGCGAAGCGCCGAGGGTGGCGACGGCCTGTGGGAAGATTTCGAATACCTCACCGTCTGCTCGCGTGAGTGGATAAAACGCCACCCGGTCTCATATCCGAAGGGCGCGGGCCGCATTTTGCCGTCGTACGAGACCGAAGAGGGCTCGGGGATGGCGGCGGCGGGCTAAGCGGCATCGCGTTTTGTCATCCGCGCGGCGTTTTTAGGCTGGGTGAGCGCCGAGGCGGGGACGGGGGCCTCCTCGAAAACGTTTCCCGGGCATGAACCTCCTCTTGGCGGCGGCATCGATCGCGCAAAGCGTCGTGCTCATCGCCGCGTCGACACAGGGCGGGTCGAAGACCGGCTCCGGATTTGCGATTTCGTCGACCGCATCGACGACGCGCATCCTCACGGCCGCTCACGTCATCGACGGATCGACATCGCCGCTCGTCTTTGTCGGCGGCCCGCGCGGCGATCACTACCCGGCGACCGTCCTCCAAACCGACAAACTCCGCGACATCGCGTTGCTCGAGATCCAGTATCGAGGCATTCCGACGGTCACACTCGATGACGCATTGCCCGTGTCGGGCACCGCTGTTCAGGCGCTCGGGTACCCGACCTTTGCCTCGGTTCCGGCGAACAATCCGCAAGCGACGCCACAGCCGCTTCCGCTGAGCCAGATGCAGTTGGTCACCGTGTCCGCGAAGCTCGACGGTGTCGCAGAAGAAGGCGAGTCGATTTTGCTCAATGCGTCGCTTACGCATGGCGACAGCGGGGGTCCGATCGTCGACGCGACGAGCGGCAAGCTCGAAGGCATGGTCCTCGGCCTGGCTGCCGGATACGGAGTCGCGCAGTGGATGACCGGCGACGGGCTCGGCATCAGCGCCGCGGCGATCAACGCATTCCTCGCCCAGTCCGGACCTTCAGCGACGCCGGGCGCACCTGCGTTCAACGTCGTGTTCTCTCCGAACAAGAATACAGAAATCTCAAACTCGTGGACAGAGCTCGCATCGAGCGCCGGTTTCGCGACGGCGGCGGCGCACAAAGACGGCGGGCAGTGCACGAACGCCGCCGGCGCGGCGACGGCGAATGCGGTGATAGAGGAACGGACGGAAGAGGGCGTCTTCGCCTTCATAGTTCGAGACTGCTCGGGCGCGGTCTATTACCAGGACTACATCGACATGGATCCTGGCGCGTTGCCGAACGCGTGCCGGCTGCTCGGGCGCGCATTTCTGGGTTACATCGACACCCATCGCCCAGAGTGGCAGACGCTCTTGCGATATGGGATCGCAGTCGATCCGAAGCAGAACCCGTACCTCGCGCTCATGTCGGTCGGACGCAATCCGTTCGGGCAGCTCATCGTCACACACATCTTCCGCGATGGACCGGCGGATCGCGCGGGGTTGCATCAAGGCGACGCGATCGTGAAGATAGACGGCCAGCCGACGCGCGCGCTCGCCGATCTCTATATCTCGCGCCTTATGAACCAGCCGTCGGTGACACTGGTCGTCGACCGAGACGAAAAGGAATCGACGGTGAAGCTGACGCTGCAACGCTTCGCTCAGCTGACCGCGGACGGTCCCATCCCGAGGTAGGCCACCGGTACATGCACTTGCGTGTGGGTTTAGCGCGTCTTTGGTTTTGGTTCTTCGAACAAAAAATTGACCGGCATCGCGAACTGTGGCAACGCCGGATGGCGCAGGATGCTGGTTCCGCCAAATGCGGCCCGACTAGTCCGCTCACACGCGGTGACCGTTCGCTCATCAGTATCCACGAGAAATACCACGGTGGTTCCCGCGGCGAGATAAACCCGGACCTTTTCGTCGATATCGCGCCAGCGATCACCCGGTGAGATCACCTCGACAACGACGTCTGGAGCGACTCGAGGGATGTCCGCTTCGACGTCCGCTTCATAGGGAACCCGTTCGTAGGATAGGTACGCGACATCTGGAACGAGCGGGCGCCGTTCCTCTCCCGGCGGCTGGATGCGAAAATCCCACTCAGTCCCGACGCGACCGGATCCGCTCTCAAACGCCCAACTGAGCAGAGCAGAGGCAAAGCGAGCTTGAGCAAGCGCGTGCTTTCGCTGCGGGCTCACCTTTTGGAGAGCCCGGCCGTTGACCCACTCGAGCGCCGGTTTCGCCTCCGGCAGTTTGATCTCGCGCATGATATCACGCGAAGTATATCACGGTCGCGCGCCGCTCGTAAAGAAACGGCCGCGGCGGTCGAGCTAAAGCTCGACCGCTACAGATCAAGGCCGATACAGGCTATTTGTCGGAGCCGACCTCGCACGATTCGAATGCGAAGTCGTAGATGCCGACGTTGTAACGTTGCGGCGACAACCGCAGGTCGTGTTTACCGTAGTGCTTGTTCATGATGATGTCGTACGCGCGCGGCGCATCGACTGTTATGAATGAGTTGCCGCTCGGATCGAATTGGAGGTCAGGCCCCGCGTCGTCGTGCGAAACCGGCTTGCCGTCTTGCGTCACGTCGACCCGCTGCGCTCCGCCGCTCTCGGGCTTCAGGATACCGACGACTTGGATCGCTTCGTAATTGAGCGACAGATAATCGCCGGTCCCGGCGGTGATCATGCCCTGGCGGTCAGGCGACTCTTGCCAATACCCTTGCAGGTAGATGCTGTTGTCCGCGTGCTTGCCGGGGTCCTCAAAATCGAGAGCGCCGGACGCATCGCGGCCGGTCGGCTGATTCGCGATGTTGACGCCGTGCCACGTTCCGACGAACATCTCGGGCGTCTGAGGATAACATACGGCGCCGGGCTTGTCGTAGCTATCTTGCGGCAGCAATGCCATCACAGTCGGCAGCTTCAGGCTCTTGTTCTGCGCCTTCAGGAGCGATTGGATCTTCGCTTCGGTCTGCGGGTAGTTACCTTCGCCGTGCTGCGTCTCGACGAGATTACCTTTTTGATCGTAGAGAAACTCTGCCGGCCAGCCGCCTGCGTTATACCGTTTGAAGATCGTGCCGTCGTCATCGAGCGCGACCGGCCATTCGACGCCGAGCCGCTTCGTCGCATCGGTCACGTTCTTCGTGTCGCCCGAGAATCCGAACTCCGGCGTGTGGACGCCGATGATCTCAAATCCGTCGGAATGATAGCGAGAATACCACGCCTTGAGATATGGAAGTGTTCGCAGGCAATTGATGCACGTGTACTCCCAAACGTCGACGAGGACGACTTTGCCGGTGAGATCCGACGGGGCAAGTGGTTTGCTATTGAGCCAGCCCTTGGCGCCATCGAACGACTGCATCGTGCTCGGCCCTTGGCCTTGGCTAGGCGCTGCCGCGGACATCGAATTCGCCGAATCTGCGACGACCGCAGCGGGGGACAATAAGAGCGCTAAGGCGGTCAGAATAGCACCTATATAAGGAAGGCCGTGGCGGTCGACCATGAAGGTCGACCGCTCCATCCCAATCATTCGGGTCCCTCGCTCCTCACCCATAAAGGCGCATGACGGCGGCCGGGGTCATTCCGAGGACGCGGCGCATGCACCGCGCCATGTGACTTTGATCGACGAAACCCGCTTGAATCGCGACCTCGCTCAGCCGTACGCCGCCGCGCGACAACAAGCTTGCCGCGCATTCGACCCGTCTGCGGATGACATATTGATGCACCGGCACGCCGATGCTCTGCTTGAAGAGCGCGCGGAACGTCGATGCGCCAAGACCGGCGATCGCCGCGAGATCCG
>DASQJC010000099.1:0-3509 GCA_035631255.1 Candidatus Eremiobacteraceae bacterium
CAGGAAGAGTCGGCGAAACTCGTCGACAACGAGACGCTCAAACGTGAAGCGGTGCGGCGCGCCGAGACGAACGGCATCATCTTCATCGATGAGATGGACAAGATCGCCGGCGGCGGCGGCGCGGGCCGGGTCGGGCCGGACGTATCGCGCGAAGGCGTTCAGCGCGACATCCTGCCGATCGTCGAGGGTTCGACGGTCATGACGAAGCACGGACCGGTCAAGACCGATCACGTGCTCTTCATCGGTGCCGGCGCCTTCCACATGAGCAAGCCGAGCGATCTCATCCCCGAGCTGCAGGGACGCTTTCCGATCCGCGTCGAGCTCGATAGTTTGACGAAGGACGACTTCAAGACGATCCTCACACAGCCGAAGAACGCGCTCATCGAGCAGTATCGCCAACTGCTCGCCGCCGACGGCGTCCAGCTCGACTTCACCGACAGCGGCATCGACGCGATCGCCGATCTTGCGACGAAGGTGAACGAGCAGACCGAAAATATCGGCGCGCGACGTCTTCACACGATGCTCGAGCGCGTGCTCGAAGCGGTTTCTTACGACGCGCCGGAGTCAGCGGGCAAGGTCACCGTCGACGGTGCGTATGTGGAGGACCGACTCGCCGAGATTGTGAAAGACCAAGACCTGTCACACTATATTCTTTGACCGTCGAGGTCTCTTAGCCAAGCACAACGTGGCGTACGTCAGGCGAATCGTCTCGGATCCCGAGCCTATCTTGCATAAGGTCGCGAAGAAAGTGAGCGACCTCGAGCTCAAGATGCCGTTGACGCAGCAGCTCATCGACGACATGATCGAGACGATGCACGAAGCCCCAGGTATCGGCCTCGCGGCGCCGCAGGTGGGCATCGGCAAGCGCATCATCGTCGTCCACATCGGTGAAGACGACGGGCCGTACGTCGTCGTCAATCCCGTGCTCGACGACTTCGAAGGCGAGGCGATCGCGACCGAAGGCTGCCTTTCGATACCCGGCATCGTCGGCGATGTCACCCGGGCAGAGAAATGCACCGTGACTGGCGTCGACCGCAACGGCCGCAAGTTCCGTCTGGATGCGGACGGTCTCGTCGCGCGGTGTTTCCAGCACGAAGTCGACCATCTCGACGGCGTGCTCATCACGGACAAAGCCATCAACATCCGCGAAGCCGTCCGCGTCGAAGCCGAAGCTTCGGCGAGCGACGAAGCGACCGTTGAGATCTGAGGCAGCCGCGAAGCTGCCGGTCGTTTTCCTCGGCACCTCGGAGTTCGCAGTTCCGTCACTCGACGCGTTAGCGTCGTCGCATGACGTGCGCGCCGTCGTCACACAGCCGGATCGCCCTGCGGGCCGCGGATTGCGCGAGCGGCAAAGCGCTGTGAAGGTGCGCGCGCTCAGCCTCGGCCTCGACGTCCGCACGCCCGAGCGGCTAGACACCGCATTCATCGATTCGATCGCGACGCTCCAGCCCGTCTTGCTCGCGTGCGTTTCGTACGGCAAGATCTTGCCGGATCCGCTCTTGTCGATCGCCGGGGCGACCGCGCTCAACGTCCATCCAAGTCTGCTGCCGGAATATCGCGGCGCTTCACCGATCCAAGCCGCGCTGCGCGAAGGGCGCACGATCACCGGCGTCACGGTCATCTGGATGTCCTCGAAGATGGACGCCGGCGACATCGCGCTGCAGCGCGAGATCGCGATCGGAGCGGATGAAGATTACGGTGCGTTGCACGATCGGCTGGCACCGGTCGGAGCATCGTTGCTCCTCGAAGCTGCTGGAAAGCTCGCCGATGGTGTGCTGCCGCGAGAGCGGCAGAATGAGAGCCGCGCTACGTATACCAGGCCGATCGACAAAGATGATTTGCGCATCGCAGCTTCGTCGCCGGCGCGTGCGATAGTCGACCTCGTGCGGTCGGCGAGCCCCGCGCCCGGCGCGTGGCTGGTCTACGAAGGCAAGCGGTTGAAAGTGATTGCCGCGCGTGTCGAGCCGAGCGGTTCGGCATCGGTGAGCGCGGACGGTCCGGGTATCGTCGCGGCCGACGGCGTCGTGCGTTTCTTGCGCGTCGTGCCGGAAGGCAAGCGCGCGATGACCGGCGCCGATTTCGTCCGGACGACCACTTCACGGCGGTGACGAGCGCCCGAGGTGTCGCGCTCGGCGCGCTTATGCACGGCGGGTTCGCGGCCGAGGATCTCGATCGCGAACTTCGATCAGCGAACTTGAGCCCGACCGATCGCGCGTTTGCCACTGAGCTCGCTTACGGCACGCTGAAGATGCGGCGCGCACTGGCGTGGTCGGTGAGTCGATTTCTGTCGCGACCTTTCGAATCGCTCGACGAGCGGCTGCGATGGGTGCTCTTGCTCGGCGCTTATCAGCTTCTTTATCTGGACAAAGTGCCGGCGCACAGCGCTGTCGATGAATCGGTGACGCTCGCACGCGCCGGCGGTCACGCGGGTCTCGCCGGTTTCGCAAATGCGGTGTTGCGAAAGGTCGCATCCGGCAAGGCGCGACCGCCGTTGCCGACGCCGGCCGGCGGAGCGGCTGCGCTCGCCCTTCATGCTTCGCTTCCCGATTGGATCGCAGCGCAGCTCATCGATCGTTTCGGCTTCGACGATGCCGTGCGTGCCGCCGACGGGATGAATGCCGCTCCTCGACGCGCCTTCCGGGTGGTTTCGACCATACATGATGGAGCTGTCGACGGGAAGAGGAGCGGTCGAGATTTATCTCGACCGCCGCGGCCAGACCAGTTGGTCGATGAGTTGCGCTCGAGCGGCATCGACGTACTCGAGAACCGCTACGATATTCCCGAGTGTCTCGTTGCCGGCGGCGGCATGAATGCGCTCCTTCGCAGCGCGATCGCGGACGGTCGCATCGTCCGCCAGAGCGAGGAGAGCCAGCTCGCAGTACATCTGCTCGATCCGAAGCCGGGTGAAGTCGTGCTCGATGCATGTTGCGGCCGCGGCGTGAAGACGTCGATGATCGCAGGCCGGCTTGGCGGCGACGGAGCGGTGTGGGCGATCGATGACGACGAGCGCAAGCTTGCGGCGCTTAACAGTGTAGTTGAGAAGAGGGCATGGAAGAACGTGCACGTCGTGCAGGCCGACGCGCGTGAATCGTATCCGGCGGAAATTCCGAATGTCGTCGACGCCGCTCTCGTCGACGCGCCATGTTCGGGACTGGGTGTGCTTGGCCGCAGACCCGACGCGAGGTGGCGCAAACGCGAGAGCGATCCAGCGCGGTTCGCGCGCGTACAAGCGGCGATATTGCGACGGGCGGCCGGCCGAGTTCGGCCCGGCGGACGGCTGCTCTACGTGACGTGCACGATCCCGGCGGAAGAAAATGAAGCAATAGTAGACGGGTTCTTGAGGGAAAGCGCGGACTGGACCGCGGCGGATTTGTCGCTGAGTCCGTCACGAACGGCGCGTGAAATAGGAAAGTACGCCCTGACCGTACCCGGCATCGACGGGGCCGACGGCTTCTTTTACTCTCTACTCAGCAAAAAGCCATAGCCGAGCTTCGCTCGGCCTACTACAT
>DASQJC010000100.1:0-2841 GCA_035631255.1 Candidatus Eremiobacteraceae bacterium
AGACCATGGCCGGCATCGCGTCGATCGCCGACGATCCGCTGCTCCATGATAGTTTGATCGGGACTGTTGAAAACGTCCAAGGCGCGACCGCGAAGCTCAAAGCGATGGCAACGGAACTCGAGAGCGTCACCGGGGATCCGAAGACGGAATCTGAGCTGAAGGAGACCGTCGCGAATCTCGCCTCGGCGACCGCTAAGGCTGACGCGATCCTCGGAACGTTCACGACGGCGGGAACCGAGCCGGAGCCGGTTCCTCTCGGTTCGCCGCAGCCGCTCCCATCAGGTGCGACGCCACCGCCGCTGCCTTCTGGTGCTCCGCCGCGACCGCGCCTGCAGATGAGTAGCCTCTTCTCGAATCTCGCTCAGGCGGACGTTCGCGAAACGTGGGGCACTCACGGCGGCGGGCCAGCGAGCGATTTGAACATCGTGCTGCTCCCCAAGGCGAAGACGCATCTCACCTTTGGCGCGAACGATCTCGGTTATTCGACGACATACAACTTCTTGCTCAATCACGATTCGAAGGATTTGCAGCTCGGCGCCGGTGTCGAATACTCGAAGCTCGGCATCGCCGCGCTGTTCCGTCCGTTCGGAAGCCCGATCGGCATCGATGCCCGCGTCTACGATCCGAAACATCCGACACTCGACTTGTACGGCGATCTACGATTGAGCGAGCGCCTGCAGCTGTTCTACGGCGAGCGTTATCTATGGACGAACACGCAGACGAAAACGCCGTCATTCGGACTCGAGATCAAATACTGATGGCAAAATCGATGGAGCGGTCGACCTTCATGGTCGACCGCCGCGGCCTTGCAATTGGAAGGCTGTTGATGTGGCATGCCGAGCCAAGCTCGGCTTTGACCTTGCCGTGAGCTCCGACCATCCGCTTCACATAGAAACCCTGGCCGTCCATGCCGGCGCAGCGCCCGAGCCTGCGACCGGCGCCGTCTCACCATCCATCCACCTTTCGACGATCTTCGAGCGCGACGCCGATGGCGGCTACTCGCGCGGCTACAGCTATCAAAGGAAGGCGAACCCGACCCGCGCTTCTCTTGAGACCGCGCTTGCGGTGATGGAGGGCGGAGCCGCAGCCGCTGCGTTCTCATCAGGTTCCGCTGCGACGACGACGATGTTCCAGACACTCGCGCCTGGCGATCACGTGATCCTGCCGGGCGACGCATACTACGGAACACGCGTCATCCTGAACGATTGCCTATCGCCGTGGGGCTTGGAGGCGACGTACGTCGAGATCGGCGATCTCGATGCCGTGCGCGCGGCGGTTCGGCCGAGCACGCGGATGATCTGGGTCGAAACGCCGTCAAACCCGATGCTCAAAGTGGCGGACATCTCCGCGATCGTCGGGATCGCGCACAAGGCGAGCGCGGTTTGCGTTTGCGACAACACGCTCGCGACGCCGGTTCTATCGAGACCGCTGAGCGACGGTGCGGACTTCGTCGTGCATGCGACGACGAAGTACATCGGCGGCCACAGCGATGTGCTCGGCGGAGCGGTGATCGCGAAAGAAGAAGGGCCTGCGTTCGAGCGGATGCGCCACCTTCAGCATTCACTGGGCGCCGTACCATCACCGTTCGATTGCTGGCTGGCGCTTCGCGGTATGCGGACCATGGCGCTCCGCGTCCGGGCACAAGCGTCCTCGGCCTTAGAGCTCGCGCGTTTTCTCAGCAGCCATCCCAAGGTGACTGCCGTGCACTATCCGGGATTGGAGTCCTCGCCTGGCCACGCCGTCGCAGCTAGACAGATGAGCGGCTTCGGCGGTCTGCTCTCGTTCCAAGTTCGCGGCGGCGAGCCGGCCGCGATGGCCGTCGCGGCGAAATGTAGACTCTTCACTCGGGCGACGAGCTTCGGCGGTTCGGAGAGCCTCATCGAACACCGCGCGTCGATCGAGGGACCGGGCACGACGACGCCCGCCGACCTGCTGCGGGTCTCAGTCGGGCTCGAGCACCCTGCCGACCTTATCGAAGATCTGACTCAGGCGTTAGCGTAAGATTGAGGATGGAGCGGTCGACCTTCATGGTCGACCGCCGCGGCCTCACGGCGGCGGTCGAGATAAATCTCGTCCGCTCCTTGTATTAAGACGCGGACTATAGGAAGATGAGGCCGCGGCGGATGCCGTCGGTCACAGCTTCGGTGCGGCTCGAAGCGTGGAGCTTCGTCATGATCGAGCCGACGTGGAACTTGACCGTGTGCGCTGATACACCGAGCTTCCTGGCGATAGCCTTGTTCGGCAACCCGGCCGCTAGCATGCCGAGCACTTCGATCTCGCGCGGCGTCAGCACGCCGCCATCGACGGAAGCGCGAACTGGCGCAGGTTGATCGAGCGCGTCCGGGTGGAGGACGACGAGCCCGACCGCTACGGCTCTGATCGACGCCTCGATCTCGTCGCGGCCTGCGCGACGCGGCAAAGACGCCCAAGCGCGATGGTGTGAGAACGCTTCGTCCGCCGGCTCGTCCGAAAGCAGCACGACACCTGGTGCGTGCAGCGGATCACCCAATGCCGAGAACCAGCGCGAGACTTCGTCGATATCGCTCGGACCAGTATCGACGAGCACGACATCGGGCGTCGCCGAGCGGACGAGATCTGCCAGCTCGTCGGGCCCGGACGCACGCCCGACGAGATCGAATCCGTCGATGCTCGATACGATGCTCGCGACGCCCGCGCGTGCGACGTCGGACGCTCCCGCGATCGCGATTCGCGTCATGCGGCTCTTGGAGCCCTCGATGCATCGCCGACGAGGATATCGATGCCGCCTACGCGTTCACCGTCGAGGATGTCGAGCCGCAAAGATCCGCCGACTTCGCTATCGTCGACCGCTACGGCAAGGTC
>DASQJC010000101.1:0-5386 GCA_035631255.1 Candidatus Eremiobacteraceae bacterium
TCGAATACTCATGTTCGAAATCCGAGACGATGCGCAGCCCTTTGACGATGATCCCAGCGCCGACCGTGTGCACGAAATCGACGAGCAGGCCCGAGAATTGGTCGACTTCGACGTTCTTGATATCCGAGCACACGTCGCGCAGCAATTCGACGCGACGCTCGAGCGTGAACATCGGGCGCTTGTTCGGATTATCGACGACCGCGACGATGAGCCGCGGAAAGCATCGCGCGGCTCGCACGATGATATCGAGGTGTCCGTTCGTGACGGGGTCGAAGCTGCCCGGATAGACCGCCGGCCGCCGGACGTCGACGGAACCGTTACGACTCGGCATGACGCTCAGCTCCGCGGCGAACGCGGACGTCCGTCTTGGGAGCGTTCGCCGGTCTGCAGTTCGCGCTCCGTGCGGACGCCGGCGAAAGTGAGCGATGTGTCTCCGTACTTCGACGTCTTGATGAGCTTCATCGATGTCGGAAGGGCGAGCGTTTCCTTCGAACGATGCTCGACGACCGCGATCCCGTCCGGCGCGAGCAGACCGCGCTGCATGAGCAGAGCGAGTTCTTCTCCGGCGCCGCGATCGTACGGCGGGTCGATCAAGATGACATCGAACGTGCCGCGCAGCGTTCGCAACGCACGCGTCGCGTGCATCGGCAAGATCCGCCAGCGCTCTTCGTCTTCGATGAGCCGCAAGGCGTTGCGCCTGATCGCGAACGCAGCGGCGGCGTCGTTGTCGACGAACACGACACTGGCGGCCCCGCGCGAGATCGACTCGAAACCGAGTGCACCGGAACCTGCGAACAGGTCGAGCACACGCGCACCGTGCACGCGCCTGCCGAGCACCGCGAACATCGCTTCGCGCACTTTCGCAGCGGTCGGCCGCGTCTTGCGCCCCTTGGGCGCACTGACGTTCTGACGCGCTCGATCGCCGCCGGACAGTCTCATGGGTGCGGTACTTAAAGGGTTGCCGCCGGGCGCCCTACCGCCTACGACGTGGCCTTGATCATCGTGTCGCGGTCGAGCGACGCGAGGTGCGCGGCGAGCCCTTTGTTCTCATGCTTGCTCAGGTTCGGATCGGCCGCGACGACCGCTTCGGCCGCTTTTTTCGCTTCGAGAAACACGGGGAAATCGCGTATGAGGTGCGCCAGTTTGAAATCGTCGCCGCCGTGCTGCCGCACGCCCCCGAGGTCACCGCGCCCCCGGATCTTCAGATCCTCTTCGGCCACCACGAACCCGTCGTTCGTCTTCTCGAGGATGCCGAGCCGGCGCGTATCGTCGGCTCCTTCGGCTGCGACGAGAATGCAGTACGATTTCTCTGCGCCGCGCCCGACACGCCCTCGGAGCTGGTGCAGCTGCGCGAGCCCGAAGACGTGCGCGTCGAGGACGATCATGACGGTCGCATTGGGGATGTCGACGCCCACTTCGACGACCGTCGTCGAGATGAGGACCTGGATGAACCCGTCCGCGAAAAGCCGCATGACCTCGTCTTTTTCTTGCGACGACATACGGCCATGGACCAGCGCGACCCGCAAGCCCGCGAGCTCCTCGGCGCGAAGCCGCTCGGCTTCTTCTTCTGCCGAGTGGACGCCGCGCTCGGACTCTTCGATGGCAGGGCACACGACGAACGCCTGACGTCCCAGCGCGACTTGCTCGCGGACGAACTCGAAGATCTTCGGTTTCGCGCTCGCAGGCCGCACGTACGTCTTGACGGGCAGGCGGCCCGGCGGCAGCTCGTCGATGATCGAGACGTCGAGGTCGGCATACACGGACTGCGCGAGCGTCCGCGGTATCGGCGTCGCGGTCATGACGAGCGTGTGCGGGGTATGTCCGTGTGCCTTTGCTCGCAGCGCTGCTCGTTGAAGGACGCCGAAGCGATGCTGCTCGTCGATCACGACGAGACCGAGTTTGCTGAACTCGACGTCATCTATGATGAGCGCGTGCGTGCCGACGACAACGTCGATAGCCCCGGCCTTCAACTCGTCGAGAACGAGATCGCGCGAGCGACGCCGCAATCCGCCGACGAGCAGTGCGGAACGCAAACCGGCGCGCGAAAGCTGTCCGTCGAGTTTTGCGAACTGTTGCTGAGCGAGGATCTCGGTCGGCGCCATGAACGCCGTTTGGTAGCCGGTCCTTGCCGCGAGCAGCATCGACCCCGCGGCGACGGCCGTCTTCCCCGAACCGACGTCGCCTTGAAGCAATCTGTTCATGGGCGCGCGGCCGGTCATATCCGCCCAGATCTCGGCGAGCACGCGCCGCTGCGCCTTGGTCATCGTGAACGGGAGCAGCGTTTCGAATTCTTTCTCGAGCGCAGCGAGCGCTTTGCCATCGACGTCCATGACGGGAGCGGGCTCTGCTTTGATCGCCGCCCGCCTAAGCGCCGCACCGATCGCGAGCAGGAAGAATTCCTCGAAGATGAGCCGGTGCTTCGCCTGCTCCGTTTCTTCCATATCCTTGGGTTCGTGGATGGCTCGGAGCGCCCACCGGGCGTCGACGAACCCGCGGCCTGCGACGACTTTCGCGGGCAGCGGATCGAGTATGCTGCGCGGGTCGCCAAGGGTGACGCGAACGCCCTTCCCGATGAGCCGTCGCAACGTGCGGTTTTGAAGGCCGGCGGTCAGTGGATAGACGGGTTCGAGATCGCCCTCGAACTGCTCGCCTTCCTGGACGACGCGGTGCTGGATGACGCTCATGCGAGGACCGGCGAGCGTCCGCTCGACGCGACCACGCAAGAAGACGCGCATGCCGGCCTTGAGCTGCGTCATCAGGTACGGTCTGCCGAACCATACAGCCTGAAGCTGGCCGCTGCCGTCCTCTACGACTGCTGTCGACTTCGACCGAACGCGACCGCGCAGGCGGACATGCGAGATCCGCATGATCGTGCCGAGCACGTTGATCTCGCCGTCAGGCGCCATCGGGATATCGGCGATCTTCACGGCTGCGCGCAGATCGTCGTAGCGCGTCGGATAGTGGCGCACGAGATCGCGCACGGTCTTGATGCCGAGCCGATCGAGCGCCGCGACGAGCGGCGGCTTCATCGGCCCGAGTGACTCCACCGGCGCGTTCGCCGGCGAAACGTTTTCTTCGGATTTGCCTTGTGAAGATCGAGGTTTGGACGCGAGGCTCACAGTTCGTGGCTTCGCGTCCGCCGCGCGTGTCGCCCTTTAGTTGTCGAGCGCGATGCCTTCGAGGAATCCCGACAGCTGCGTATTCGGCCCAGCGATCGTCTGTATCGGCGGCGCATCGCCATGTGCGCCGGCTGCATAGACGGTTATCGAGTTGCCGAGCGCATTCGCGACGAAGATCTCGCCGGCATCATTGACCGTTATCGCCGTTGGGTAGTGCAGCCCCGTCATCGGGCCTGCGATGGCGCGAATCGGGGCCACGTCGCCGTTAGCGTCGAAGGCGTACTCCGTTATCGAGCGTCCGGCCGCATTTGCGACGTAGATCGTGCCGTCGGGGGTCACGAAAATCGCGTCACCGCATTCGCTGTTCGTGTTGAGCTCAGTGTCGGGTCCATGTATGTTGTGCGTCCAGCCGATGTTGCCGCTCGAGCCTGGTGCGTACTCAGTCACCGAGTCTTTGTTGTTAAGGACGTAGAGACGACCCGCCGGCGCCGCGTGAATGCCCTGAGGATTGAATAAGCCGGTGTGACCTCCGGCGATTTGCTCGTATGTCGAAACGCAGCCCGATGCCGTCGCGGCCATGACCGAGATGCTGAACGGCGCCCTCCCGCTGTTCGTCGCGTACAAGTTCCCGCGGCGATCGAACGCAAGCGATGTTGGAAAGTTCAGCCCCGCGCACGTGATCGTGTAGAGCGGCGCCGCGGGCCCGGTCGCCGAATCCGCGTACGCGATCAATTCATTGTCGTTGGGCGCCGTGACGATGATGTCTCCGCCCGGTGCGATCGCGACGCCGTAGAACACGACTGCGCCGGCGCCCGAACCGTCGATTTCGCTGACGGGCGCAACGTCCCCATTGTCGCTCTGCTGGAAGACAACGACTTTGCCTTCGTGCGGCAAGGACTCGGAGACGACGATTTCCGGCACCGGCGAGGCACCGACGTCTTGCGAGCGCTCGATCGGCACCGCATTCGAAGTAGATGCTGACGAGCAGCCTGCCCCGACGATACCCGCCGCGATGACAATCACGAGAAATAGACTCGGCGTCCGCATCGTGAACCTCCCGGTTCGCAGCCCTGAACAGCCCTTCCAACACTCGATACCACAAAAACATGATGGCCAAGCGCATTCGCTTGGCCGATCCGACGATTCGTGGAGGCGACACCCGGACTCGAACCGGGGATCAGGGTTTTGCAGACCCTTGCCTTACCAACTTGGCTATGTCGCCTTGAGCGCTCGGCATTCGGCGAGGGGCAAGGCAGTCCTCCGGGACGCGATGAAGACGCGCTCGATGAAACCGACGAAAGAGGAAGTCGCGCGTCAATTCGATCGAATGTCGACCGCATATGCGCACAGCGAAGGACACGCAGGCGGAGACGATCTCGATATCCTCATCCGATACGTCGCGCCGACCGAAGACATGCTAGTGCTCGACGTCGCTACCGGATCAGGCAATACGGCGGCAGCGCTCGCGCCGTTCGTCAAATCCGTCGTCGCGATTGACATCGCACCGGCGATGCTCGAGCGGACTCGCGAGCTTGCAGCGCGCAAAGGCCTGACGAATCTCACAACCGCGCTCATGGATGTCGAAGCGCTCGAGTACGAGGACGGATGGTTCGACGTCGTGACGAGCCGCATCGCGCCGCATCACTTCATCGATATCGCCAAGGCTATCCGCGAGATCGCACGCGTGCTTCGCCCCGGTGGAGCGTTCGTCGTCGAGGACAGCGTGGTTCCCGACGACCGCGACCTCGACACGTTCCTCAACGACGTCGAAAAAATGCGCGACCCCACGCATGTCCGTTCCCTCAACGCGGCCGAATGGACCGCTCTCCTCGCATCCGCGGGCCTCGTGCAGACCAAGTCAACCGTGTGCGGCAAGCCGCACGGCTTCGCGGACTGGGTCGCGCGTGCCGGCATGGACGATGAAGGCTCGGAGAAGGTGTACGCCGCGTTCGCCGCCGCGTCGCCGGCCGCGATCGAGCGCTTCGATATCGTTTACGAGAGCGGCCGCGCCGTTCGTTTCACCGACGAGAAGATCATCATCCGCGCCGAAAAGCCGTCGTAGCCGAAGACTTCGCACGACCGGACTCGAACGGATCAAAACGCCATGCCTGTGTCCGACACGTTCGACCGGCCGCTCACCGACCTGCGGATCTCGGTCACCGACCGCTGCAACTTCCGCTGCACGTACTGTATGCCGAAAAGCGTTTTCGGTGATGAGTTCAGGTTCTTGCCGCACGCATCGCTGCTCACGTTTGAAGAGATCGAGC
>DASQJC010000102.1:0-6851 GCA_035631255.1 Candidatus Eremiobacteraceae bacterium
AACGACGCTCGCAAGAACGAGTTCGCCGATCACTGCTTCGCGATCGTCGAAGAGCATGCGCCGGGCTTCACGGCGTCGGTCATCGATCGGCAGATCCTATCACCGGTCGATCTCGAGTCGACGTTCAATCTAACCGGCGGCAACATATTCCAAGGATCGATGGGCTTGCATCAACTCTTCGCGTTCCGGCCCGTGCCCGGGTTTGCGAGCTATCGCACGCCGGTGAAGGGGCTCTTCCTCTGCGGTGCGGCCGCGCATCCCGGCGGCGGCGTCATGGGCGCGGCCGGATGGAACGCGGCGCGCGAGATGCTCAAGCGGTGAACGGCGCGCAGCCGTACGACGCGATCGTCGTCGGCGCCGGGCACAACGGACTCGTCGCGGCGGCGTATCTCGCTCGCGCCGGCTTGCGTGTGTGCGTCGTCGAGCGCAGCGAAGTCATCGGCGGCGCGACGATCAGCGAAGCGGTGTGGCCTGGTTGGACCGTTTCTGCGGCATCGTATGTCTGCAGCCTGCTCGACACGCGCATCGTCGACGAGCTCGACCTGCCGTCGCACGGCTACTTGGTGTATCGAAAATCGGCGGCATCGTTCACACCGCTGCCCGATGGACGTTCGCTGCTTTTGACGCGAGATGAAGCCGAGAACGCACGCGAGATCGCCAAGTTCTCGAGACGCGACGTCGACGGGCATGCGTGCTTCGCAGAAGAGGTCGCGCGGTTGGGTGCGGCGCTCAACGCGACGTTCGAAGCGGATACGCCGAGGCTCGACGTTTTCGACGCGCAGGCACGCGCGACGTTCGACGGCTCGGCGGCTGAGTTCGTCGAGCGATATGTAGAGACGCCGGTGCTACAAGCGGAGATGGTCAATGACGGCCTCATCGGCACGTACGCGGGTCCGCGTACGCCCGGAACGGGCTATGTTCTCGTGCACCACAATGCCGGCCAGGCGCTCGGGGTCCAAGGCGCGTGGGGCTTCGTTCGAGGCGGGATGGGCGCCGTTGCTCGCGCCATCGCAGGCGCCGCTCGCGCTGCCGGCGTGGAGATTCGCCCGGCGTCGCCGGTTACCCAAATATTATGCGAGGGCGGTGAGGCCAGGGGCGTCGTGCTGACAGACGGCACCGAGATCCGGGCGCGCGCCGTCTTGTCGAATGCCGATCCGAAGACGACCTTCTTGCGGCTCGTGCCCGAAAAAGAGCTCGGCGCAGTTTTCGTGCAGCGAGTCCGCGATTGGCGTTGCATCGGCGTTTCGCTCAAAGTGAACTTCGCGCTTGGCGAGTTGCCGAACTATACGGCGCGGCCTGGGACGAATGCGCAGCCGCATCACGGTGCGACGATCCACGTCGCCACCGACATCGACTACTTGCAGACCGCGTACGAAGACGCCGTCGCGGGCTCGGCCTCCCGTAGACCGCTGATAGAATGCTACATGCAGTCGCCGAGCGATCCGACTGTTGCGCCGCCAGGCAAGCATCTGTTGTCCGTCTTCGCGCAGTACTTCCCATACGACCGTCACGACGGTCCGTGGACCGACGCGATGCGCGAGGCGGCGGCCGATACGATCGTCGCCGAACTTGCGAAGGTCGCGCCGAACATACCGAACGTCATCGAAGGTCGGCAAATACTCGCGCCGCCGGATCTCGAGCGGCGGTTCGGCCTGGGAGGCGGACACATATTTCATGGCGAGCTGCTGCCAGGACAGATCTTCGAAGATCGTTTCGCGACGCGGACTCCGCTGCGCGGTCTCTACCTCTGCGGTTCTGGTGCGCATCCGGGCGGGTGCGTCACAGGCGTCCCGGGTCTGCGCGCTGCACGCGCGGCCATTGCCGAGCTAGCAGCCACTCGCTGAAACTCGAGCGCGCCCTTTGGCGTATATAAGACCATGAATCCATTGCTCTTGTTCGAGAAGTCGAAGCTGCTACTGTCGCTGCCGAACTACGGCCGCCTCATCGTTCGTCTCTATCGCGACGGCCGCGTGCCGATCTGGCTCAAGATGGCGGGCCTCGCCGCGGCGGTGCTCGTCGTATCGCCGCTCGACCCGTTCGCGGATATCCCGTTCCTCAACATGCTCGACGACGCAGCGCTCTTGATGCTCGCCGCAAAGCTGTTCGTCAATCTCGCGCCGGCTGCCGTCGTCGCAGAGCATCGCATCGCGCTCGGCATCGCCGGCGCGGTCTCAGGAATGAAGAACGTCACGCCCGGCCGGGTGTGACGCTTTCAGTCATTTTGATTCGGATGTGGTATGCCGAGCGCAGCTCGGCATCATGCTTCCGAGCTTCGCTCGGAATACCACATTCGATTAGACTCGTTCGAAGACGAAGACGCGTCGATGGATATCCGGCGTGCGATACGACTCGACGAAGCGGAATCCGTTCTCTTGCGCGAGGTTGAGCGCCGCTTCAACCTTTGCCGCATTGCTCGAGAGCATCTCGAGGGCCATATAGCGCGGGTCGGTGGCCGGCTCGCTGTTGACGCCTGCCGTCGCGCGCTCTGCCAGGCGGGCGATGCAGGCCAAAAGGGCCGATGCGATGGGCTCGCCCGCGATGAAAAGCTTGCATCCGACGCGCTCTATGGGCAGCCGCCCGGCGGACGGATCGACTAGATAGAGGCTGCGGCGATCCTTCGGCCGCACGATCGAAAACTTGTGTCCGCGATATGCGACATCGATCGCCTGGCTTCCATCGGGAAGCGCAAGCCGATCTTTTTCGTGCACTTGCGAATCGTTCGGCAGGCCCGCATTGAGCTCGTAGAGCTCTTCAGCGAGCACGTTCTGAACGATGCGCCACGCACTATCCGTGCGTTCGACCTCCGATCCCGTCGCTTCGTCGGCATATTCGCGCAAACGATCGCGGATATCCGAACGTAGACGATCGATGATCGGTGCAGGTCGAAATTCTTGTAGCACGATGTCGAACCTCCGGACGTCGGGAGAAGTGAGGCGACGTCGCGGCATGAACGATGCCGGCGAGAGGGTCGCGTGTTCTCACCTAGTTCGACGATTCTCCTGGTCCTGGCGAAACGGAAGATTTTTTCCGTCACCGGCCAATCACGAGCGCATGCCCGTCGGTCTTTCGCCGGTGAGCGTCGCGCGTTTCGCAGCCGGAATCCTCGCCGCTCTTTGGGCGATGGCCGCGCTCGCGACCGAATATGTGACGCTCGCCGCGGTCGGACCCTCGCCGATGCTCGTCATCGCGATCGTGATGAACGTCTTCCTTCTCGCCGGCGCTTCGCTCGCGTTCCTTCATGCGGGCGGCTGGCGGACAGTGCTACTTATCGCGCTTTGCCTCGCGACGATTGACCGTATCGTGAACGCTGTGCTCGCCGGAACGCCGCTGCAAGTCGTGAGCGCGCTTATCGGCTTCGTCGCGATCGCTGCTGTTGCGGTCATCGGAACACGACGAAAGAAATAGTCATCGTCGACACACGTCCTTGCTAAGGATGGCCTTCAGACAAACATTCAGTCGCGGTTGAGCTTTAGCTCGACCGCCGCGATCATGCTTGGTGGTGTGGACGGGACAGGACAGCTTCAAGCTCAGCAGCGTCGCTCGTCTTCGCAAAACATGAACGTTCGTCGCACAGGTACGCCGTGGGCGCGCGACCGTTCGTGTGGCCGAGCGAATTCATGCGCGACGCGTCTCGATCCGGATCAACGACTTCTATAGTAAGCGCCGTCGGCGCGGCTCGGCGCGCTGTTTCGCGCAGCGCAACCGTCCCTGAATCCGTTGACGCCCCGATGATGCGCACTTCGACCGGCGGTGAGAACCAATCGAGCGCCGCCGATCCATACTCCGCCGCGAACATCCCGTAACCGCGGTACGAATCTGCGTTCGACTCGAGCAACGATCGGGCTCGGTCACGATGCTTGTCGTCGCCCGTCAACGCGGCAGCTTTGATCAGGGCGCGAGCCATGAGCGAATTGTCATCGAGCGGAAACGATGGTTCCGCGACGCGGCCGAGCTCGTCGCCGGAGCGGACGCGATCGGCATACATGCCCGCTTGCGAGTCGAATAGAACTTCGGACGCGTTGACGATCGTCAGCGCCCGATCCAACCACATTGTTGCACCGGACGCTTCATATGCGCTGAGTAACGCCCATGCCGTCCAGGCCTGATCGCCGAGCAGCCCGCGGATGTGCTTTTCACCGTCGTAGTAGCGGCAGGCTAGTCCGTCGTCGACCAGTCGGCTCCACAGCGTCTCCAACAACTCAGTTCCGCGCTGCGTCCAGTCCGACGCGTCGGCCCCGAAGCGTTCGAGCAGCGGACCACCGGTGATGAGTGCTCGAGCTGTCTCCGCATTCCATGACGCGAAGATCGTCGGGTCTACGTAGGGCTGAGCGAGCGTCGCACGACCGGCTGCGTCGAGCGCGTAGTACGACTCATCGGCGTCCTGGCTGCCGCCGTACGCGCCGAACGTCGCGTTCCAAAGCCGCTCGTCGATATACGATCGCACTTCTATAGCGATCCGTCCGAGTTTCGCATCGTCGAACATCGCAGCGCAACGCGCGCATGCGAGCAGCAGCCCGCCGAGATCCTCGAGCATCTTCTCGAAATGCGGAACGCTGAAGTCGCGTGTCGTCGAGTAGCGATAGAAGCCGCCGTGCACGCGGTCGTACATGCCGCCGCCTGCCATAGCGCGGAGCGATTTGACCGCGATCTCTCTTGAGCGGTCATCGCGCGTGCGCTGCCAGCGGTCGAGAAGGAAATGCAGGGCACTCGTCATCGGGAACTTCTGATCCGAACCGAAGCCGCCGTACCGCTCATCGAAGTTCGCATCGAGGAACGAGAACACACGGTCGGCGATGTCCGGCTTGAGCGCACCGGCAGGCTGGGCTCGCGCATCGTCGCGCCGCGTCTTCAGCTCGGTCATCCGCCTCGCGATCGCTATCCGGTTCTCCGGGTCGGCGTAAAACGAGCCGACTTGCGAGAGCAACGTGAACATCTGATCGGGCGGGACGTACGTCGCGCCCTTGAGGATCTCGCCGTCCGGCGTCAAGATCGCGGTCGTCGGCCAGCCGCCTTGGTTGTAGCGCGCGTTGATGTCGGGCCGCTGGTCGTTGTCGACTCGGACCGGAACGTAGCGCCGGTTGATGAGCTCGATGACGTCGTCGGACGAATACGTCGTCTCGTCCATGACGTGGCACCAGTGGCACCAGACCGCCGAGATCGCGAGGAGGATCGGCCTATTCTGGTCACGCGCCTGTTCGAACGCGGCGTCTCCCCACTCGCGCCAGTTGATATCCGCCGCGCGGTTCGTCCGCGGGGAGAAGTGAAAGCCGCTCATGCACTGCAGTTCTACCGGAACAGCGACGAATTCTCTAAACGCGTTATCTGGCGGGAGTTTGCGCTCGTGCGCTTGAGGAGTTGCTAACGGGCTGCTAACGTTGACCCTTCAGAGGGCCACTTTAGGCCTTTCCACCCGACCCGGTGATCGAGCCGGCAAGGGCGGCGTTCATGTGTTCGGCGGCCTCGGCCCGGGCCTGATGGAGAGCATGCGCGTACGTGCTCGCGGTGATCGCGGTGTTGCTGTGCCCGAGGACGGCGGAAACCGCCGGCAGTGGAAGCCCGCGGCTGAGCAGCAGGCTCGCGCACGAGTGCCGTAGCGTGTGCAAGCCGATGCCTTTGAGACCGACCCGCTTGGCGATCCGAGCAAAGCGCCGACCGAAAAAGTCGATGCTCCACGGATCTCCACCCACGCCCGTGAAGACGAGACCGCGACTGTTATAGTCCGGGCCGACTTTGAGCCGTCGTTCATTTTGATCAGCCTTGTGTGTTCGAAGGGCGGCGATGACGAAGGCTGGCATGACGACATCTCGTCGAGATCGGACGGTCTTCGGCTCCGAGAACACCTGTGACTTGTGGAGTCGAACGAGCGTGTGGCGAACCGTCAGCATTCCGTTGTCGAGGTCAACGTCTTGCCAACGTAGTCCGAATAGCTCGGCACGCCGTAAGCCGAGCCCGACAGCAACGAGGATCGGCGTATAGAGCTCGGGGTCATGCTGACGGGCGTAGGTTGTCAGCCGTTCGATTTCCGAGACCTCACAGAACCGTGCCTCAGTTCGTCCGACGGGCGGCGACTTGATGACCTGACAGACATTGAATGCGATAAGGCGCATCCGGACGGCCCATGCGATCGCTGCACGGAGGATCCGAAGCGCGACCTGGACGGTCGGACGGGCGAGCGGTTTCCCACCGTGTGCGCCAGCCTCCCGAAGGTGGACGATATGATTCTCGATGTCGAGCGGCATGAGCTTGGCAAGCGCGATATCGCCAAGCCGTGGTTTGAGATACGCTCGGACGGACGTCTCGTACCGCTCGTAGGTGACGCGACGGATATGGTCCTCGACCGACCGCAGATACTTGTCTAGCACCTCACCGACCGTCATCGACGTCGGCTCGAGAAAGTTCGTCTGTTCGTACTGCGTCAGCAGCCGACGAAGAGCTGCCTGAGCCTCGCTCTTGGTCGAGACGCCTGGTAACTTCTTCCATTTCTGCTGACGCTTACCGTTGACGCGTGGAACATCCAAGACGGCTGTCCACGTCGACCCTCGCTTGACAAGATGGCCTTTCATGTTGTCACCCTTTCTATGTGTGACGGTCAGGTTTGAGAACGTATGAACTCGTTGCGAACGTCGTCATAGACTTTCGACGACAGCGAGCGAGCCCAATGGTGGACGAGCTCCGCCGACGCGAATCGTCGCGTTGCGGCTATCAGTTTAGAGTCGTTGAGTATCTCGTGAGCAATCCGAAGAATGCGGGGCCAGCGACGAGGTTCAAGGTCATCAACCTTGTCTTCAGCCTCCGCAAGCAAACGCGCCGACTCGCTTGTACTGTCATACAGGGTCGCCGCAAATTTGTCG
>DASQJC010000103.1:0-4111 GCA_035631255.1 Candidatus Eremiobacteraceae bacterium
CAGCGACTGCCGCGTTGATGCGCGCCTCGCTGCATCTCTCGCCGTTGATCTTGACCTCGTAGAGCGTCTCGCCGGTGTACGTGTGATCGAGGACGGCATCTTGCGTGCCGCCGCTCGCGTGATAGCCGACATACGCGGCGGCATCAAACGTCGCGTCGACGCCCTGATTCATCGAGAGCGGCTTGCCGCTGCCGCGGATCAGCCGCACGTCCGGCGGCAGCTCTTCGTGGATGATGTTGCGCATGCTCCAATGTGAATCGTTGACGAGGATCGACGTCGCGCCGGCGTCCTTCGCCCCTTCGCACGCGGCCCGGACCTCGCCGGTCATGAGCTTGCACGAATAGGCGTACTCGGGTTGTCCGACCGGATTCGTCTGCTCCTCGGCGGTGATGCCGGCGACGCCTTCCATGTCGGCGGAGATGTAGATGCGCATGCCGCGGTCCTTGGCGCGAACCCGATGAGCGCCCTTCGCACTTCGAGGGAAGGGCGCATTGCTACGCGGAATTCACGCGCCCGAGTGCAGAACATCCTCGCGGTTGCGCGCGCTGTCCGGTCGCAGTTGCCGTCGGAGAGCGATCTCCAGTTGCTCTTCGCGCGTTTGAACGCGACGCATTTCGGCGGTTCGCTTCCGTCGCATCGTATCGCTTACAATCCTCGACTCACATCGGTCGCCGGACGCATCACTTATCGGCCGCCGCTCATCGAGTTGTCGACCCGATTGCTGGGACCCAACCCGAGCGCGCTGACAGCGACCCTCTTGCATGAGATGGTCCACGCTTGGCTTCACGCGCATCGATTGCCGAGCGGTCACGGATCGCATTTCAAACGCAAGATGCGCGAAGTCGGATTGTCGAGCATTTATCATTCGCTGCCGGTGCCGCGGCGACGCAGTCGATTGCGCTACCGGCTCTCGTGTCCGCGGTGTTTCGTGACGCTCATCCGTCGCCGTCGCCCGGGCGTGCCCGTCTCTTGCGCGCGCTGCTCGCCCTCGCGCTACGATCCACGCGTGCGGATGTCGGTTCGCAGGCTCAGCTGACGCCGCCGATGAAACGCGCGAGTCCATGTCCACATACGTCCTTGGGATAACCGGCGCGAGCGGCACCGTTTACGGCGTACGCGCCCTCGAAGTGCTCCGCACAGTTCCCGACGCGAAGATCCACCTTGTCCTGACGACCGCCGCGCGACGGACGATGGAGCTCGAGACGAGCTTCAAGCCGGCTGACGTCGAGCGGCTCGCGCACGTCGTCCACGATCCGAACGATCTCGCCGCGCCGATCTCGAGCGGTTCGTTCAAGACCGACGGAATGCTCGTCGCGCCTTGTTCGATCAAGACGGCGTCGGAGATCGCATACAGTTTGAACAGTACGCTGCTGGTGCGCGCGGCTGACGTCATGCTCAAGGAGCGTCGACGACTCGTCCTCATGGTGCGCGAAACGCCGCTTCACCTCGGACACCTGCGGACGCTCGAGCGGCTGGCCGAGACCGGCGCGATGATCGTGCCGCCGATACCCGGGTTCTACTCGAAGCCGAAGACCGTCGACGACATCATCAATCATTCGGTCGGCAAAGCGCTCGACGCGCTCGGCGTGCCGAACGAGATCTTCAAGCGCTGGTCCTAAGGAGCGGTCGAGATTTATCTCGACCGCCGCGGCTAAATCTAATCGACCGCTACAAACTTAGGGCATCCCAGATGAGCTTCGCATCCGTGACGATCACAGCGAGTGCGAGCAGCTGCAGCAAAGGCTTGTCCGGCACGCGTTTCGCGAGGCGCGCGCCGATCTGCGCGCCGATGACCGCTCCGACACCGACGAGCAAGGCGGGCATCCAAGCGACGTCACCATAGAGCGCGTGCGAGGCGGTGCCGAAAAGCGCGGTGAGCGCGATGACGAGCGTCGACGTCGCGATGGCGACGTGCGGCGGAAAAGCGAACAGATAGATCATCGCCGGCACTTGCACGATCCCGCCGCCGATCCCGAGCGCACTGGCGATGAAGCCCGCGCCGATCGAGATGATGACCCCTTCGGCGAGATTGAAGCTATACGTGTGCCGTACGCCTTGGCGGTCTTGGAAGTCGCGCGTGATGATGCCGCGCGATTCGTCGTCGACGAGACCCGGTCGCGGTTCGTCATCGCGATGCGCTTCGGCGCTGAGCTCGGCGTGCGAGAGCTTCGAGGTCGTGAGCAGCCTGACCGCTGCCCACGCGAGGAGCGCCGCGAACACGAAGAGGAAGACGCGTTGAGGTATCACCTGATCGATCGCTGCGCCGAGCCACGCGCCCGGTACGCCGGCGATCGCGAAAACGATCGCGCTGCGGATGTCGACGCGCCGCTGCCGTAGATATTGGACCGAACCCGACGCCGCATTGAGGAGCACGACGAAGATCGACGTGCCCGCGGCGACTTTCGAGTCGTAATGGAGCAGCAAGAACGCAGGCATGAGGATGAAGCCGCCGCCTAAGCCGACCATGGAACCGTACCCGCCGGCGAAAAAGCCGAGCGCGATGAGTCCTACGGCTTCATACCAATGCATCAAGCGACGCAGGGTCCCGGCCGCCCTGCAAGGGGCGCGACTCGTAGCGAGGAAAGGGCTATCGACGCCGGTTCAAACGGGAGTATGTGGTCAATGGCGCTATACAGCGCGCGCAAGGGCTTCAACGTCGGGCTCACGGTTGGGGGCATAAACCTCAATCAAGGCTTCCACGTGATGGCCGGCCCGTGCAGCGTCGAATCGGCAGAACAAGTAGAAGCGACCGCCGCGCACCTTGCCGCCAAGGGTGTTCGCATCCTGCGCGGTGGTGCGTTCAAGCCGCGCACGTCGCCGTATTCGTTCCAAGGGCTTGAAGAAAACGGACTGCGCATGCTCGCGACCGCCGCGCAGCGCAGCGGCATGATCACCGTTTCGGAAGTGATGGACACGGAGACTATTCCGCTCGTCGCCGAGTACATCGACGTGCTCCAAGTCGGCGCGCGCAACATGCAGAACTTCTCGCTCTTGAAGCGGCTCGGGGCGCAGAAGAAGCCGGTGCTGCTCAAGCGCGGCATGTCCGCGACGATCGAAGAGTTCTTGCTCGCGGCTGAATACGTCTTGCAAGGCAACGACCGCGTCGTCTTATGCGAACGCGGTGTCCGCTCGTTCGATTCGATCACGCGCAACATGCTCGACCTCGCCGGCGCCGCCGTGCTGCGTCAGATGAGCCATCTGCCCGTGATCGTCGACCTCTCGCATTCGACCGGACGTACAGACATCGTCGTACCGCTTGCGCGCGCATGCGTCGCGCTGGGCGCGGAAGGCATCATGGTCGAAGTGCACCCGAATCCGCAGACAGCCATGTGCGATGCCGATCAGGCGCTGTCGCTCGCCCAAGCGAGCGAATTGCTCGACGCGATCGAGCCATGGGTGGCGTTGCGGACGCGACTCGACGGATCGCGCGCCGCAGCATCGTCGGGTCCGGGCGCGGCAGCGCGAGCTTAATCTTTCATAAACCGTGTGGCACTACGTCTACCTCGCGTCGACCGCGGATGGAGTCTTCTATTGCGGTTATGCGATTGATCCGGTCACTCGTGTCGCCGCTCACAACGCTGGTCGCGGTGCGAAGATCCTGCGAGGCAAACGCCCGGTGAAGCTCGCATACGTACGGCGCTTCCGCTCGCGCGGCAATGCGCTGAGATTCGAGCACGCGCTCAAGGCGCGAACGCACGAATACAAGAAAGAACTATCCCGTCGCTGGCTCGCTTTGACTCGCTTTGAAGTGAAAGGAACGCCGTAATGGATCATCGCGTCATCGGTACAACGATGCCGGTCCTCGAGATCATGCTGCAACCGGGCGAGACGATCGTCGCCGAGCCGGGTGAGCTTTCGTGGATCTCGGGCAGCGTCCAGATGAAGACGTCGACGATGGGCGCCGGCGCTAAAGGTGTTTTGGGCGTCTTCAAGCGCGTCTTCGCAGGCGGCGGGTTGTTCATGACCGAGTACTCGTCGCAAGGCGGACCTGGCATGGTCGCGTTCGCCACCAAGCTTCCCGGGCAGATCCTCCCTGTCGACGTCGCGCCGGGCTCTGCGTACCTCATCCATCGCGGCGGTTTCGTCTGCGCGACGCCGGGCATCGAGATCG